>JAIPER010000263.1 GCA_021737115.1 Desulfohalobiaceae bacterium | reverse complement strand
TCGGTCGACAATTTCAACCAGTTGCAGGTCGTCAATGACTCCCGCAACAATGCCATGGTGGTCAAGCCGCTTTACCTCTACAGATTCCATAGCTGCTCTCCTAGAATTTGACGATTCCAGGAGAACATAAAACATAACGAAACCCGTGTCAAGTCCAACTCGCCGGTTTTTTTTAAAAAAATTTTTCGAGCAAGAGGCTGATCATTGTCGGCCATAATGTTTCTTCCAAATTTCTTCCTCTTCAAACCGTGAACCGTGAACCTGGAACCGTGAACCTTATCCAACAAAGACTATAAACATACTGAGGCGAAAGATTTTCTTGTTGTTTGTGGCAGAGTTGAAGGCATAAGTCACTAACAGACCCTCTGACCTGCATGTCTCAAGGGTCTGTTCCTGTAATTGCCCACAACTGGTTCCTCATATGCAACTTCATTTGTTTTCAAAAAAAGCACATCTGCTGAAGAAAAGGGATTCTTCGCTCGCCCCGGTTCAATGCGCTTCGCTTCAGAGATTGAACTGGGCAGGCGGACTCGCTCAGAATGACAGAGAATGATTCATTAACCGCAAAAGAGGAGACGTACCATGTTTAGTTTGAAGCAATGCTTGAACCTCGGTCTTAAACTGATTGTTGTCTGGGGGCTTGTGCTCTGCGCCGGACAGGCCCTGGCCAAGGAAAAAGTGATCATTTTCCATGCCGGCAGTCTGACCGTGCCCTTTGCCGAAATGGAGAAAAACTTCGAGGTCATGCATCCCGAGATCGACATCCTGCGCGAAGGAGGAGGCAGCACCAAGATGGCCAGGATGATCTCAGAAGTCGGAAAGCAGGCGGACATCATGGCCTCGGCCGACTACAAGGTCATTGACAACAACCTCATCCCGGAACACGCCGACTGGAACATCCGGTTCGCCAGCAACCAGCTGGTTCTGTGCTTTACTGACAAGAGCAAGTACGCCGATGAGATCAGCTCAGACAACTGGTATGAAATCCTGCTCCGGGAAGACGTCTCCTGGGGCCATTCAGATCCGAACCTGGACCCGTGCGGTTACCGGAGCCTGATGGTCATGCAGCTGGCGGAGAAATTCTACGGCAAGGAAGGATTGTATGAAAAGCTTCTGGCCAACCGGCCCCGGAAGAACATTCGTCCCAAATCAGTCGAGCTGGTCAATTTACTCAAAACCGGACACATGGACTACGCCTGGGAGTATCTGTCCGTGGCTGTGCAGCACGACCTGCGATACGTCAAGCTCGACGAGCACATCAACCTCGGGAATTACCGCTTCGATCCCTTCTACAAGCAGGCCGAGGTCGAGGTGACGGGCAAGAAGCCGGGAACCACCATTATCAAAAGAGGTAAATCCTGCACCTACGGTGTGACCTTGATCAAGGATGCGCCAAATAAAGAAGGGGCAGTCAGTTTTCTGGCCTATCTCCTGAATCCTGATCAGGGTTTGAGCATCCTCAAGAAGATGGGGCAACCCCCGTTTGTCCCGGCCAGAGTGGCCAGCCAGGAGGCCAAATCCTTCCTGCCCGAAGGTCTGCAGGGGCTGGTGGAAGTTGCAAAGTAATGGTCAGCCGAAACATGCTCTTCTGGCCAGCGGCATCGCTGATCAGCCTGCCGCTGGCCTTCCTGATCCTGCTGCCCTTGAGCCAGATGCTCATCCAGCCCCAGCTCTCGGACTTGAAGGCGGCCATCACCGACAAACAGGTCCTGGCCGCCCTGGGGCGCAGCCTGGGCACGTCCCTGACCGCCACCCTGGTCGCCGTCGTCTTCGGGACCCCCCTGGCCTATATTCTGGCCAGAAAGCAGTTCTGGGGCAAGAAGCTGGTGGAAGGACTGGTCGATCTGCCGATCATGATCCCCCATCCGGTCATCGGAATCGCCATTTTGAGCGTCACCGGAGAGAATTACTGGCTGGGACGCCTTCTGCTGGCCATCGGCATCCGGGTCATGGGAACCTACACCGGCATTGTCCTCGTCCTGACCTTTGTCGGTCTTCCCTTTTACATCAACACCCTCAAAGCAGGCTTCGAGGATATCCCGGTTCGGGTGGAAAAGGTATCCCGAAGCCTTGGGGCCGGACTCTATTCCACCTTTTTCCGGGTCACCTTCCCCCTGGCCTGGAGAAGTATGATCCTCGGAGCCATTCTTTGTACGGCCAGGGCTATCAGTGAGTTCGGGGCCGTGGTCATTGTGGCCTATCATCCCATGACCGCACCGGTGCTCATCTTTGAACGCTTCACCGCATATGGCCTGAAGTATTCGCAGCCGGTGGCCTGCTGGCTGATCATTATCTCTCTGGCTCTGTTTGTTTGCATGCGACTGCTGTCCAGAGAGCAGGAAGAAAGATGATTGCCATTCAGGACTTGAACCTCATCCTATCCGGGTTCAGATTACAGAACATCAACCTCAGGATTCATCCCAATGATTTTTTTGCCGTGATCGGACCCACCGGTTCAGGCAAATCCCTTTTGCTGGAGGCCATTGTCGGGCTGCGACCCATTCAATCGGGACGGATCTACATCAACAATGAAGACCTGACCCACACTCCTCCTGAAAGACGAAAACTGGGGATCGTCTACCAGGATTACGCCCTCTTTTCCCACCTCTCGGTCAGGAAAAACATCGAATTCGGCCTGCAATACAACCACATCCAGCCGCAAACCGGGAAGAAGCGATTTGAGAACTTGGTGGAGACAATGGGCCTCGGCCATCTCATGCATAGAAAGCCCGGGACCCTGAGCGGCGGCGAACAGCAGCGGGTGGCTCTGGCCAGGGTTCTGATCATCAAGCCCCGGGCCGTACTCCTGGATGAACCCCTGTCTGCACTTGATCCCACCTATCAGGATGAGATGAAGGATCTTCTGAAAACCCTGCACCGGGATTGGGGCACCACTTTCCTGCTGGTCTCCCACAATTTTGCAGACGTCCTCTATCTGGCCAACCAGGGGGCGATCATGCATGAAGGCCGTATCGAGCAGCAGGGAGCGACCCAGGAGCTGTTTGAAAAACCGAATTCACCGTTCACGGCGCAATTTGTGGGCATGAAGAACTTTTTCAAGGCCACAATCCACAAGAAAAGAGCAGTCTTAGACCATCTTGAATTACACTTGGACTCCATCAGCAAAAACGATCATTCATATCTGGGTATCCGGCCCGAGGACATCCTGCCGGTTGCTGCCGAAAACCATGGGCAGCCGAATGTTTTCCAGGGCAACCTGACTAAGGTGGTCAACAAGGGTTTTCAATTCGAAATCAAACTCGACGTCCAGGGAACCCGGTTCTCAGCCCTGTGGTCTAAAAGAACCGTCCTGGATCTGGGTTTGAAAACGGGCACCGGCCTGCCCATCGCCTTTCCACCAGAGTGTTTGCACACATTCTGAGAAGAAGTCAGGCAGCTCAAGAGGGTGGTCAAGAAGGCCGGCGGCAACCCCACTGCCTATCAGGTGGATCTGATGCGCTGCCATCAATACCGGCACATCAACGGCATCCAGAGCCGTCCGCTGCAGGAGAGCTATCAGACGAAGGTCATCCAGGACTTCAAGTGGGAGGATTGGATCGATCCCTCCAAGACCGTTGCCAATCCCCACAAACGGGGAGATATCCGGCTCAAGGATTATCCCTACCGAGAAAAGCCCATTCAGGGTCCGCAAGGCTAAGTTCTCGGTATCCTGTCATCCAAGGGGCTATCTCACGATAGCCCCTCTCCCGATATGGCCAATAGACAAGGCCTGATCTGCTTATCAAATAGGCCTGATGTTCTTTGCTTGTTGGATCCTCGGCCACTCGACCGAGGCATCCAGTTTTATGGTTTGACATCCAAAAAAGGAACCTGCTATGAGTTTAGCATGTCATTGATAAACTCAAATCATCAGAGGGCTGGACTGTTTTCTCCAATCAACCGCTGAAGACCGTGAGAAGATAACATGAGCGAACAAAGCGCCGGCCTGTCAGGCGGGGATCCATCTTTTTTCTGTTCAGCCCAGCCCAAGTCGGTATGACCCGGGAGATCGTGAGGAGAAAACCAAGGAACTTCAGCAGGCTCTCTTGGAAAGTGAGGATCAACTGCGCTGGAGAAATGACATTCTGGAGGGCATTAACAAAATCTTCCACGATGTTTTGAACTTCGAGACCGAGGAGGAACTGGGAACGGTTTGCCTGACCGTAGCCGAACAGGTGACGCAGAGCGTCTTCGGTTTTATCAGCCAGATAACCCCGTCTGGAATTCTGGACAACATCGCCATCAGCGATTCAAGCTGGAAGGCGAGCACCATGTTCAAAAGCGATTCAAGTTCCAAGAATTTACAGATTCATGGCCTTTACGGCCGGGTTCTACAGGACGGCCTGCCCGTGTTGACCAACAATCCGGGGGCGCATCCGGACAGCATCGGCACGCCCGCGGGCCATCCTGAATTGACCGCCTTTCTGGGAGTTCCTCTGCGGCAGTCCGGCACGACCTTCGGCATGATCGGCCTGGGGAACAAGCCCGGAGGCTACAATGAGCTCGATCTGAAGGCTGCCGAGGCCGTGGCTGTGGCGGCCAGTGAGGCCCTGCTCCGGAAAAACGCCGACAGGCGCGAACGTAGGGCCAGGGAAGAGGCGGATAATGCCAACAGGGCCAAATCCGAATTCTTGTCCAACATGAGCCATGAGATCCGGACGCCTCTGAACGGTGTCAAGGGCATGATCCAGCTCGCCCGAATGAAATCCTGTGAACCGGAGACCATGGACTATCTCGATTACGCCAACCAGTCCGCGGACCACCTTCTGGACCTCATCAACGACGTCCTGGACCTGTCCAAGATCGAAGCCGGCAAATTCGAAGCCAGATTCCGCCCCCTGTCTCTGCGCAAGGTGATTCAGCCCTGTGTCGAGCCTTTTATGATCAAAGCGAGGGACAAAGGAATCGATTTGACGTTTGTGGTGGAAAATGATGTCCCGGACAATCTGAGCGGCGATGCCGGGCATCTGCGCCAGGTGCTCCTGAACGTCCTGGGCAACGCCGTCAAGTTCACCGAGCAGGGATGGGTGAATCTCAGGGTGGAACGGGCTCCTGAGAGCAGTCAGGAGGACAGGCTAAACATCCGCTTCCAGGTGCAGGACACCGGCATCGGCATTCCCCTGGACAAGCAGGAGACCATTTTCGAAAGCTTCGAGCAGGTAAGCTACTCTCACCACACCAAATTCGGCGGCACCGGTTTGGGACTGACCATCTCCAAACGACTGGTTGAACTCATGGGTGGGGACATCCAGCTAAAGAGCCGGGAGGGAGAAGGCAGCACCTTTTCGTTTACTGTGGGATTCAAGCCGGCGGAGACACCAGTCGAAGCACCTGCCGTCCCAGTTGCAGATGAGCCTCAGGGGAGTCCCCTGAGGGTCCTGGTGGCGGAAGACAGCCGGATAAACCAGATCTACATCCTCGATCTGCTGGCATGCCTGGGCCACACCCCCGAACTGGCGGAGACTGGCCGGGAGGCGCTCAGAAAACTCGCTCAGGGACATTTCGATGTGGTACTCATGGACATCCGCATGCCGGAAATGGACGGGGCCGAGGCAACACGGCTCATCCGCAGGGAACCCCCTGCAGGCGTTGATCCGAACATTC
>JAIPER010000262.1 GCA_021737115.1 Desulfohalobiaceae bacterium | reverse complement strand
TGTAGCGGCCGGCCATTCCCTTTTTTTCAGAAACGCCTCTTCTGAAGCTCTCGGAGAGCCGGGCCAGAAGCTTATGGGCAGTAAAGAGACCGAGCTCTTCCTTGACCCCCTCAAGATTGTCAATGACCAGGGCAATCATGGTGAATTCCTGGTCATCGCCAAAGGTCGCATAAAACTCGGCAAGTTCGGATTTCAGAGCTTTCCCGGTTTTCAAGGAGATGACCCGGTTCTCCAGCTCCTGGAGGCTGTCGATGAATTCGCGCACCACCTCGTGGCGATGGTGTTCAAGCCCCAGGGGGTTGCCCTGGTAAATCACCCTGCCCTGATCAATGAGTATAACCCTGTTGGAGACATAAAACACGTCAGGAACGTCATGACTGACTAGAATCCCGGTAAATCCGAAACGTTTCTGATTGTCCAAGATCATGGCCAGAACATTGATCTTTCGCACCGGATCGAGGCCGGTGGTCGGTTCGTCAAAGAGAACGACCTGCGGTCTGGTAACCAGGGCCCTGGCCAGGGCGACTCGCTTCTGCATCCCCCCGGAGACTTCAGCCGGGTACTTTTCTTCATTCCCGGTCAGTTCCAGAAAATCGATCTTTTCTTGAACCCTTTTTCGTATCTCTTCGGAATTGAAAGAAGACATTTCCTGGAGGGGGAGCCCGATATTGTCAAAGATATTCAGAGAGTCAAAAAGGGCATTGCTTTGGAACATGAAGTTCATCTGCCCTCTCATCTCCGCCCTTTCGCTGCTGTTCATCTTCGAGACATCCCGACCCTTGTAAAGGACCTCTCCTTCATCCTGAAGCATCAGCCCCATGATCAGTTTCAGGGTGACACTCTTGCCGACCCCGCTTTTCCCAAGCAGGGTCGTGACTTCGGCCGGGTAAATGGACAAATCGACCTTATCCAGGATAATTTTGCTCCCAAATCGCTTGGAAACCTTTTTGAACTCAATCAGGGGTTCGACCATAAGGAGTAGAGTATCGAGGTAAAAAGCAATCTTCATTTTATCAGTTTTGGGTCTTTAAACATTTTGTTTAAAGACCCAAAACTGATATTACAACAAGAATGAAGTCAGGACATAGTCGCTGATCAAAACCCAGACACAGGAGATAACCACCGCAGAGGTCGTGGCCTGACTGACCCCCCTGGCCCCGAATCTTTCCCGTCGCAGGTGGACGTGAAAGCCTTCATAACAGCAGACCGTGACCACGAGAAGGCCGAAGACGAAAGATTTATAAAATCCTCCGCTTATATCCTGCATGCTCACCATATCCGACATTCTGGAAAAATATATGCCGGAATTGATATTCAAGAGCAGAACCCCTGAAACATAGCCGCCCATGATGCCGATAACATCGAAAAGGGCCGTCAGCAATGGAAAAGAGATTATGGAAGCGGCAATCTTGGGGCTGATCAGGTAACGGATCGGGTTGATATTCATGGTCACCAGGGCATCGATCTGCTCTGAGATTCTCATAATCCCGATTTCCGCGGTCATGGCCGACCCGGCCCGGGCCACGATCATGATCGCCGCCAGAACAGGACCCAACTCCCTGATGATGGACAAAGCCACCGCCCCGCCGAGCAGCCCTTCGGAACCGAACTTGACCAGGGTGTAGTACCCCTGCAGGCCTATGACCATCCCGGTGAAAAGCCCCACCAAAAGGATGATGAACATGGATTTGGCCCCGATGAAATAGACCTGTTTCAATATCTTTTTGAACTGAAAGGGAAGGACAAAGATCAAGCCAAGACCTTTCAGGAAAAAAAGGAACATGGCGCCAAGTTGGCGGATGATCCCGATCACCTTACTGCCGATCACACCAAAGAGATTCCAGGATGCCCGGTTCATCGCGACCATTGTTCAACACTCCGCATGGCTTCCCCCTGTTCGAATTGCAGCGTATTATAATCCGTTTCAGCCTTTCGGTCAAACCGAATTCATGCGCTCCGGGCAATACACTTGAAGTCCAGGCTTCGTGCACCTGCACCAATTATGAGATTTAACTTCTTGAAATGATTGATTTGACTTCGAAATTGGACATTTTACAGATAAGTCACACTAAAGTGTCCAAAAATTCTTCCAAACTTCATCTCAATGGAAAGAACTCTGAAGCCTGTGCTGCTGCCCTGAAGTCCTTGACAAGCGGGTCAAACATAACGTATATCGGGATTGTTCAGTATCACGAAAGCTGCTTCGGAGACGCTTAAGACAGAAGGTGGTTGATCATGACGACTGAAAGCAGAATGAGTCGAAGGGCGAGCTTGAAGCTCATCGGGGCTCTCGGCCTGGGAATTTCCGCCCCGAGCGTATTTTTTGAACCGGCTCCATCCCTTGCCGGATCGGCCCCGCACACTCTCTCCAGAACTATACCCTTGATGAGCACCCTGGTCTCGATTACTGTATGCGATTCATCACGGGATCTGGCCGAAGAGGCTCAGGAAAAAGCCTTCCAGACCATCCGGAACCTTATTCCGATATTCAACCGCTTCGATCCCAACAGCAGGGTCAGTCGGCTCAATAACTCCGGAAGCCTCAACGACGTCCCCCCCCATCTCATGCAGGTCTTGGGAGCCTCGCGGGACCTCTTCCACCAAAGCGGCCGGGTCTTTGACGTGACCGTGCTTCCCCTGCTTGAAAGACAGCGGGAAAGCGTCGTCAAGACCGGCAGACTTCCGGAATTCAAAGAATTCCGGGAAGCAATCAAATGTGTGGGGTTTGAAAAAGTGACCTTTGCTCCCGGAAAAATCAGTTTTGCCCATTCAGGGGTCAGAATCACCCTGGACGGTATCGCCAAGGGCTATATCGTTGATCAGGCAGCCAAAACTCTGGAAAAACAGGGTGTAAAATCAGCTTTAATCAACGCCGGCGGCGACATCCGGGCAATCGGCGGCAAGGGTTCCGTTCCCTGGCGAATAGGCATCCGGGATCCACACGGCCGCAAAAATCATGCCCGGACCTTCGATCTCACCAACATGGCGGTAGCGACTTCCGGGAACTATGAAAACTACTTCGATCCTCAAGCCAGACACCATCATATCATCAGCAAGGATCTCGGAGACTCCCCCCGCAGAATAATCAGCGTCACCGCAGTGGCCGGGACCGCTATGCTGGCTGATGGCCTTTCCACCGCCTTGTTTCTCTCAGGCCCGGAAAAAGGGCTGAAACTGATCGATTCCCTGCCCGAGGCCGAGGCCCTGATCATGACCCGGGGAGGCCGGACCTTCAAGTCTTCGGGCTGGGATCACCGTGCGGCGTGAGGCTGGTACGTTCTTGTCATACTGATCCAACTTGACTTTTTGTGAAATTTGGGCCTGGAAGCTTGGGGTCTCCAGTCTTTGTTGTAAAAACCAAAATTGGATCAGTACAATACCAATAGACTGACGGCGCTTACTTCCTTTCACGAACAAGACCGCGGCACAACCCGCAGTTCCACCCACCCGGGCTCAACCTGTCCGACAATGTCCGCCAGGGCTTCTGAGGCGACGCACGCATTGTCCCTTTTTACCTTGAAAACCCCTTTCCAGGCCTTCTCGGACAAACCGTTCTGCAGAAAACCGGCCAAGGCATCTCCGGAGAGGAGCAGCCCCCGCTGGAGGAGACCCGGCCCCAGTTCCCGGGCCGGGAAATTATAGAGCTTCACCTTGAGCAGGCCCCTCTTCTGTTCCCGGCCCGCTGACGCTTTGGAGCCGTAACTGATCGAATCCCGCATCCTGGAATAATAGCCCTGCCTCCGGAAACAGGCTCCGATCAAGCCGGGCATGGCTGCAGAAAGAGAAAGCGAACTGCGGTCTGTGTGCACGGTTACTTGCAGGTCATCAACAGGTTGGTTGTCCAGGAAGATGGTCTGGAGCCGGGTCTGGATGTAATCTTCCGGTATCTGGAGATCACCCTGCAGGATCTCCTGCAGGGTGCTCCCCAAGCCTATCTCCTGATAAAACCCCTGCCTGAGCAGGGGGTAAAAGTCCGGCATGAGTTCAGGATCAACCCTGAATTCATACCGGACCACAGATGTATTTTCCATGCGAGTTGCTCATACTGGTACAGTTGGCTATTTTTGTAAAAAAGCCAAAGTGAATCTGAAATTCGGTCACCAGTTAAAGACCTGATCCAGTTCCTCGTCCGGGACGTCAAAGACCGTGGCGTGGGGATCCAGGGCCTCTCGTTTGAAGTATCTCGGCAGACGGTCGTCCTGGGCGGTAAAGCCAGCAGCCTTGTTGAAGTCCCGCTCCGTCTTCAGGATTTTCTTGCCCAGTTCGGTGACGTCATCCGCGGTCAGCTTCAGGCCGTAACAGGTGTTGACCAGGTCGATCATGGCCTGGAAGGTCTCCGGCTGATCGAGGACCGGAAAGGCCACGAAGAGGCACATGCCGGTGGAGTCCACCACGGCCGTAGCGATCTGCAGGTTTCGGGAAAGCTCCGCCTGCCCCTGAGGCTTGAGCGGATCCACGTCGCCGCCGACCTTCATGATGTTGGCGGTCACGGCATAACCGGCTGTGTGATCCCCTCCCATGGGCGAGGTGGCGTAGGTCACTCCAATGCCCTTGACCGCTCTGGGATCATAGGCCGGCAAGGCCTGTCCCTTGACCACCGGGGCCTTTTCCATCCCGAAGGTCTTGGCGGTCACGGCGGCCCCGCTGCCCAGGATCCTGCCCAGCGGCGTCCCCTCGCCCACCTCCTTGACCAGCTCTATGGCCCGTTCGCCGTCTCCAAATTCCAGGAGTCCGGCCTCCATGGCCACTCCGATGCTCGCTCCCATTTCAATGGTGTCCAGGCCGAAGTCGTCGTCCAGGCGATCCAGTTGGGCGATCACATCCAGATCGGAAATGGCGCAGTTGCCGCCATGGGCCCAGACCGTTTCGTACTCGGGTTGTTTGGTCAGATAGTTGCCGTCCTTGTCTACATACACCCCGGAGCAGCGGATGACGCAGCCGCGATGACAGCCATGGGTCGGGTTTCCGCCCCGGGAGCTTTCCAGCTCCGCCTGGGCCTCTCCGCTGATTTTCTCGGCCCCCACAAACTGTCCGGTCTTGAAGTTGTAGGTGGGATAGCCTCCGGCCTCATTGATTATATTGGTCAGGACATTGGTCCCGTAAGCAGGCAGTCCCTCCCCGGTAACCGGGTATTTCTTCAAGCCCTCTCCAAAGAGCCTGTTGGCCTGTTTAAAACCTTCCGGGTCTTGGGGCTGTCTGGTCTTGGTCCCGGTTCCGTCCAGGATGATGCACTTTATCCCCTTGGAGCCCATGACCGCGCCGACTCCACCGCGACCGGCATGACGCGTGGGTCTGCCTTCAGGATCGGTGACCGCAATCGTGGAATTGGCCAGCCTCATCTCTCCGGCCGGACCGATACTGAGCATGGACCCGTTCTTCTGGTACTCATCGAAAAACCTGTCCATGAGCTGGTAATTGGTGAACATTTTCAAATCATTGTCTTTCTCGATCTTCACCCCGTCCTTGCTAAGACGCAGGATATAGAGGTCTTCGCTCTGCCTGACTCCCTCCAGGACAATAGCGGCGTAGCCGAGCCTGGCCAGGATCTGGGCCCCCTGCCCTCCGGCATTGGCCTCCTTGATCCCGCCGGTCAACGGACTCTTGCAACCCACGGAC
>JAIPER010000261.1 GCA_021737115.1 Desulfohalobiaceae bacterium | reverse complement strand
CCTTCGCTATCAGATTTCATACTCATATGAAACTTGATTTTTCTTTGTCCGTCACCCCGGCGGAGGCCGGGGTCCAGTTCTTACTTTTTCAGTCTGGATTCCGGCATTCGCCGGAATGACGGATAGTGAGTCCGCATTCTTGTCATTCTGAGTGAGTCCGCGAACGAAGAATCTCTCTGCCAAGAACTGGGTTATTCAATAACGAAGTTTCTTCCTCGATCAAACTGGCAGTTGTGGACTTAAACCCAATAGAACAACTGCTTGGCTCCATATTCTTAAATGATCCTTGTCTGATTTTTCCGGACTTGTCTGATTTTTCAAGACAGATTTCCTAAGTCTGTAATCTCTTCTTTTTTCAGATTAAAATAGAACTTATCCCTGAAGCACTGTCCGGTTTTTCCGAACAACTGATCCGCCAAGGTCAAATCCCCGCCTTAGCCCTCCCTGCTTTTGTGACACTCCAGGCCAAGGAAGTGAAATGGGGCTTGATTTTACACGTGGAATAAAGTTTGCACTTGTGTTGCAGGACGCACCTGCACAAAGTCTTGAGTGAACACTTCAAGTGATTTCTTGTTCCTGCAGTTCTTTGGATTTACTGACCTCTCATATGAAACTAGATTTTTCTTTCTCCGTCACCCCGGCGTAGGCCGGGGTCCAGTTCATACACTTTCAGACTGGATTCCGGCCTCCGCCGGAATGACGGAGGGCGAGTCCGCATTCTTGTCATTCTGAGTGAGTCCGCCTGCCCGGTTAAATCTCTGTAAGCGAAGCGCATTTAACTGTGGCGAACGAAGAATCTCTCTGCCAAGAACTGGGTTATTCAGTAAGCATTAAGTTTCTGCCTCGATCAAACTGGCAGTTGTGGACTTTAACCCAATTACATAATGGCCTGGCTCAATATTCTCATATAAATTAATTAATTATATGTCAGCACTGCCAGAGGCAGGGCTGACCACTGGCGGTTGCAAAAAGATTTTTTGCAGCCGCATCTTTTTGACTTCTTTCACAAAATAAAGTTGAATCAGTAGAGCTTCATCAGGTATCAAGTTTGGGGATTTGAATCATGCCGGACAAGAGCAAATCCTTCCGCCCCATGGCGGGAATCGCAAACTCCGGCCCAACCAGACCAGCTACCTGCTCGACCGGCTACTTTGCAACCCTGAGAAACCTTTTCTGGAGGTGGGCGGATTTACACAACGGCTCTACGGAGCCGGTTGCAAAGCGGGGGTTGAGGAAGAGTGAACGAAAGGCAGTTGCTTAGAAATATTGATCGTTTTCCCGAGGACTTTATGTTTGAGTTGAGCCTGGAAGAAGAACAAAACTTGAGGTGCCAATTTGGCACCTCAAGTTGGGGTGGGTTAAGATACTCTTCCATGGCATTTACAGAACAAGGCGTGGCCATGCTGTCTTCTGTGCTGAATAGCAAGCGAGCCATTCAGGTCAATATCCAGATCATGCGGGCCTTTACCAAACTCAGACAGATGTTGGCCACCCACGAAGAACTGAGACAAAAAATCGAGGCAATGGAAGCAAAATACGATGATCAATTCAAAGTGGTATTTGAAGCCATAAGGCAGCTACTGGCAAAAGAGGAAGTATCTGATAAAAAAATCGGGTTCCTTAAAGAAGACACTAGCGACTTCAATACCCAGTAAGAAAGAAGAAACGGATCCTGGCACGGTTATGCTGTAATTGGACTTGCTGAGGAGAGAAGCCAAAGACACGATGAAACGAATGGGGTGGTGTTTGTTGACTGAGTATATCCTTAAACGGAATAATGTTTTCTTAACCTGAAAATATAAAAGTCAATGACTGATTATGCGAAATAATTACTTTTTATATTGGGGTAAGGCTTCCTCTTCTGTCGAAAGCGTTCACACTCAAGCTTATCATCCCCTTCCCTATCATGGCCTGGACGTTGCAGCTGTGGCCAGGGTTATCTTGGAGAAGGACACCTTATTGCGAGAGAAGTTAACGGTAATCGCTAAAATTCAGGATCTTGTTCCCCTTGTCTGCTTCTTTCTTGCTCTGCACGATTTGGGCAAGTTCTCCATCCGATTTCAGAATCTGGTTCCAGGGCTCTTGCGACGACTGCAGGATAAGGAATCCTCCCTGCCATATTCCAAAGATCTGCATCATACCCGTCTAGGCTTTCTCTTGTGGCAGGAAACTTTGGCCCCGGCATTTCATGATGGAAGGATTTTTGACCTCCAACCATCTTACAAAATGCGTGATCTACGTACCTGCCTAAACCCCTGGTTTCTGGCGGTCACCGGCCACCACGGCCGCCCTCCCATACAAAAACCGGAACATGCCTTGACACTTTTTGAACCGGACGATGTTCAATGCGCTATTGATTTTGTTCAGGACGTAGCTGCCCTTTTTGTGCACAAAGATAATATTGAGAAACTCCTGAATAAAGAGCTCAAAGATACACTCAAAAAATTTTCCTACGCTTTAGCAGGACTTACCACTTTGTGCGACTGGATTGGTTCTGATGAGCGTTTTTTTAGTCCGGAAGGCGACTTGAATGCATCTCTGGAAGCGTATTTCTACCAAACCGCAGTTCCCCGGGCGGAACAGGCTGTAATAGCAAGCGGTATATTGGGTGCCACTCCCAAAACCGAAGCCTTTTTTCATGACCTCTTTCCCGGAATAGAAGCCCCCAGCCCTTTGCAAATATTTGCCCAGGAAGTTTGGGCGGATGATCAGCCATTGCTTCTTATCTTCGAGGACATGACCGGAAGTGGTAAAACTGAAGCTGCTTTCACGGCTGTCAGCAGGCTTATGGCGGCCGGGGCCAGCCAAAGCTTGTATTGGGCCTTGCCAACCATGGCTACTGCCAATGCCATGTATGAGCGTATGGCTGAATGCTATCGACGACTTTTTACAGTAGATGCTCAGCCATCTCTGGTCTTGAGCCATTCGGCCAGGCAACTGATGGATGCTTTCCAGGATTCCATCGGACTGGAAAATATCCCGGTCGAAGAATCAAACCCATTTGAGATATCTGGACAGGCTCAATGCTCGGCTTGGCTGGCGGACAATAAGAAAAAGGCCTTCTGGGCAGCGGTGGGCGTAGGCACTGTTGATCAGGCTATACTATCGGTTTTGCCCAGCAACCATCAGTCTTTGCGCCTGCTTGGTCTAGGGCGGGGGGTCTTGATCGTGGATGAGGTGCATGCCTTTGACCCCTATGTACACAAGCTCTTGTGTGCTCTGCTCAGCTTTCAAGCCGCCATGGGAGGCAGTGCTGTTCTTCTCTCGGCCACTTTGCCCAAGCAGACCCGCCAAGAGTTGGTGGATGCATTTATTTCTGGCTATGGAGGAATGGAGCAGGATGTGACTGACGATGATTTTCCTTTGGTGACCAGGGTGTCTCCGGAGTTGTCGGCAGAGTATCCGGTCCAGATCCGGCCAGGTACAGAACGAAGCATGCGATTTGAAGTGGCGTCTGAGGAGTCGGTTGTTGTGCAATCCTTGCTCCAGGTCTCAAAGTCTGGAGCCTGCGCCTGCTGGGTGCGAAATTCTGTGGATGATGCTCTGGAAGCGTTCCAAAGGCTGAAAGAACTCTTTCGCACCGAGGATGGGCTGCACGAGGATAATGTTCTTTTGTTCCACGCCCGGTTTGCCATGGGCGACCGGCTCGATCTGGAGCGCAGGGTCCTTCAATGCTTCGGCAAACACAGTGAAGACAATGACAGACATGGTAAGGTCTTGATCGCCACGCAGGTTGTGGAACAATCCTTGGATCTGGATTTTGATCTACTAATCACTGACCTGGCCCCGATCGACCTTCTTCTGCAACGCATCGGAAGAGAACATCGTCATGCCCATCGAGACCGGCCTGCAGGATATCTTGCCCCCAAGTGTATCGTCTATGCTCCTTTTCCCTCTGATGATTGCAACTCGAACTGGTTTTCAGAATTCTTTCCCAGAGCAAAACTTATCTACCCCAATCACGGGCAGTTGTGGAGAACGGCGAAGTTCATATGCGACAATCCCGTTCTTTATTTCCCTGAAGATTCCAGAAGAGCCATTGAATCGGTTTACGGTTTTGAGGCCATACCTTTTCCTTCAAGCCTGCAAATGGTTACTGATTTGGCCGAGGGAGACGGTCTGGCAAAGAGCGATATGGCCTTGGGTAACACTTTGAATTTACGAGACGGCTATAGGGTCACTCAGTCTCAATGGGTGGAAGACACCGTCAGTCCAACCCGACTGGGGGAGCCGACTGTGACTTTCCGTTTGGGGGTTTATGATCAGGGAGCAATCAAACCATGGTGCGATGCAGATACCAGAGCCAAGGCCTGGGGGCTGAGTGAATTCCGGGTTATGGCCTATCGATTATCTGATGCGGGGGAACCGGAGAACGAACAGGAGAAGAGAGCGAGAGAAAAAGCAATCGAGGAAATGCCTGATAAAGGAAAATTCAGTGTTCTCCTGCCGATTAAAACAGCAGGCAACGGTCAATGGCTCGGGAAAGGCCTGAATGAAAACTTGGAAGAGTTGGAAATCGTATATGATCCAGTGCAGGGACTGCTTTTCGATAAAATCTGTTGAGTATTTTCAAAAAATTCAGAATGAGGCTTGACAATCTATAGGAAATTCGATAATCAATAAGTGTTTTTATTATGTTTCCCAAAATTTTGGGTATGCACCGTGTTTTTATTAGGTTGACGCGACAAAAAATCAAAGTTCCCTGACGCTTCAGGGATGCAGGAAACATCTAACTGTCCTTGGAGGTGGCAATGTATGAAGGATTCAATTTGCTGAAAGACAAGTGGATACCTGTACTAACCAAGAATGGGGATAGAAAGCGCATTGCTCCAGGAGATATGACTGATGGCCATGCTGATGACCCAATTGTTCAGCTCGATTTTCCTAGGCCGGATCTCAACGGGAGCGTAATACAATTCCTGATTGGCGTGATCCAAACCTCTTTTGCACCGGACTCTGATGAATGGGACGAATACAGAGAAGAACCACCCAGCCCGGATCTTCTGAGCAACTGGATGTCACAGGAAGTCGATGCTTTCGAGCTTTGGAGTGATGGGCCGCGTTTTATGCAGGATCTCACTCTGCACACACAGGATACGAAAAACGAGGTTCAGATAGGCAGCCTGTTCATTGATGAGCCTGGGGAGAACACAATTCGTCAGAATACAGATTTCTTTGTAAAGAGAAGGCGAATCACTTCGATTTGTCCAGCCTGTGCAGCAGCAGGCCTGTATACCCTGCAGACGAATGCCCCTGCCGGCGGACAGGGAAACAGGACCTCCCTTAGAGGTGGTGGGCCTTTGACCACATTGGTCATGGGCGAAACTCTTTGGGAGACCGTTTGGTACAACGTTTTGGACCGTTCCCAGTTCGAGACCCTTTCTGGAAACCTTAAGAGTTCCCGGGAAGGAGGTATCTATCCCTGGTTGGCTGCTACTGAAACCAGTGAGGGTGGCAAGGGGACGTATCCCTCCCAGAAACACCCTTTGCACATGTTTTGGGCCATGCCCCGCAGGATTCGTTTGATATTTGATATGGATAGTCAGGCAGTATGCGATGTCTGCGGTACCATGTCAGAACAATATATCAGCAGATACTTGGCCAAGAACTTGGGCTATAATTACCTC
>JAIPER010000260.1 GCA_021737115.1 Desulfohalobiaceae bacterium | reverse complement strand
GGCGGATCTCGGCTTCGATTTCTTGGGGCCATTTGGCTTCCAGGATCTTATTCCTGACCGACTTGCCGACTTCTGTCAGAGACCGCTTTCCTGAGGCGTACTCAGCAAAAAGGTTCTGGAAAACATCACCGAGGCTATTGGAACGGATGACCTCCCAGTAGGCTTCAGAGGTGGTGGCGAAGCCGTCCGGGACCCTGATCCCTTCCTCTTTGAGCTCTTGTATCATGGTCCCCAGGGCTGCGTTTTTGCCGCCGACTTCCTGGACATCATCCATGTTCAGCTCTTCCAGCCAGCGGACGTAGGTCGAAGAGTTCATACGTCCTCCTAATCCCAGAAGTTGGCAAAAATTGCGGTTTGTATTTACCTTCGATGAAACCTTTGTGAGATCACGTAGGATAGGAGCTTCATTTTGGGCCAACTTCTGATATCTGCTTGACAATATCAATATAAAATACAATTTTTACTGGATTACTCTGATCCATTCTGATCCATGTTGCTTGGCCATTTTGTGTAACTATTTAAAATTATAAATACTTACGGGAGGAATAAATTGCAGGGGCGCCGAAACATACGTCATCGACTACCAAGATACCGAATAATGAAAACCTCAATTTATGCCGACCGTAAGTATAAATGAAGAAAGCTGGATGTCGCATCCAGCCGCTTTTGTTCCCGGGAACAGTGTTCCCGGGCCCCAACAGTCGTTTCGATATTCAGAGCCTACCCAAAAACTCCTTGGCCGGGTAATCAAACTCCCTGGTTTCGATGTCCACCGTGCGCTGACCCGACTCATCAGCGATGCTTACCCTGACATAGCCGCCTCCCCCTTCGAAGGTAACGCAGCATGCATCCCGGCTGACTTCGTCCAGATTTTCCCCGCCTTCCCCAAAGTACTTCACGGCCCGATCGATGATCTCCTCAGGTGTGGACTTGGTTTGTTTGGAAATTCGCAGCATCTTCCGCCTCCCTCGCGGTTCACAGGGGTTGTTACTGGTAGTAATAGCTTCCGGGCAGCCTTTTGTTCACCCGAAGATAGGTGCACAGAGGGGTCTTTGATCCTTTAAGTCCCATTTTTTTGCGAATATTCTTACGGTGGGTCTGAATGGTCTCAAAGGAGGAATACAATTTCTCCGCTATTTCCTTACTGGTCAGCCCATCCTGAATATACTGACAAACCTCCATTTCAGTCGGCGTCAGTTTGAGCAGATCCTTGTCCACCTTCAGCAGCGGGTCCTGAATCGGCGATGTTGGATCTGATTTTGCCTGAATACTCATCGAGAAAATATGCTTTCCATCGAGCTGCACCCGCTGCACCCGAAACCTGGCCTCATATTTCTGCCTGGCGGAATCGATCACTCCCAGGTCCTGCTGCCAGGACTGCTCGTCTCTGCGCAGTGAATTCTGGAGTTGAAAAAAGGCCCCGTGAAACTGTTCATGAATCAACTGCCGGATGTTGTGTCCGAGGAGATCTCTTTTCCTCCAGCCCAGCTTCCTGGTCAAACTGGAGTTCACGGCCAGGACCTCTCCGGTTTCATCCATGAACAGCATGGGCGTGGAGATGGAGTCAAAGAGGATATTCATCAGCTTGAAACCATCATCCGACTGCTTTTTCGTTGAAACCCTGTTATTTCTAGGAGTTGCCATTTCCTGAAACATATCTCCCTCCCTGGCAATATTTTTTTCAACACAATTCTTTTGTTCCAGCTCTTCCAATTGATGAGCAAAGAATGTGCCATAGAAATTCCAGGTTCGAAGACTCACCTGGAATTTCTACCAATGAAAGATACCAAAGCGCAGCCGAAGCCGATTGCCGGTCTGGGAGGGAAAACCGATGCCGGCAGAGAAGCCGAACCTGAAGTGGGGCATGCCACACCTGTTCCCAGGAAAACCTGAGACATGTCACATTCAAAAAGTCAGAGGGGGAGTTTGAACTGTTCAATCTTGCGGTAGAGGGTCTTGCGGTGACAGCCGAGGATCTGGGCTGCTTTGGATTTGTTGCCTTCGGCCTGGGTCAGGGCCTGTTCGATGTGTTCCCGGGTCAGTTCCCGGGGTTTTTTTGATCCCAGGCCCAGACTTGGGGAACCGCTGAAATCGATGAGTTCCAGCGGAAGGTGCTCCATCTTGATCATGCCTCCTGGGCTGAGAAGACAGCCGTGCTCCAGGGTGTGTTTGAGTTCACGGATATTTCCGGGCCAGTCGTAACGCATGAGGACATTCATGACCGCATTGCTCACTCCGAAGACCTCTTTTTGGAACTCGTGGCTGAAGTGCCGGCAGAAATAATCGACCAGCAGAGGGATGTCCTCTTTCCGCTCCCGCAGGGGGGGGAGGGAAATGGTCAAGACCTTGAGCCGATAGTAAAGATCTTCACGAAAGGTCCCTTCTTTGACTTTCTGGGTCAGATCGACATTAGTGGCGGAAATGATTCGACAATCGACCTTGATGGTCTGACTGGAGCCGACCCTTTCAAAGGACTTGTTTTCAAGGACTCTGAGCAGCTTGAGTTGAATGCGGTGAGAAATTTCACCGATTTCGTCGAGGAAGATACTTCCCCCGTGAGCCGCCTCGAACCGACCGATCTTGTCTTTATGGGCCCCGGTGAAGGCCCCTTTGACATGACCAAAGAGTTCGCTGTCCAACAGGTCTTCGGACAGAGCGGAACAGTTGACCTTGCACAAAGGGCCTGACGACCTGATTCCGGTGTAATGCAGGGCATCCATCACGTTTTCCTTGCCGGTCCCGCTTTCACCCAGAATAAGCACGGTGGAGTCCACGGTGCTCAACTGCCGGATCAGGGTGTAGATCCGCTGCATTTTATGGCTCTTGCCGACGATGTTCTTGAAGCGGCGGCGGTTCTGGATCTGCTCTTCCAACTCCTGTTCCCGGGTGATGTCCTTGATGATCATGGTTGCCCCGGTCAGCTCTTCCTGATTATTACGTATAGGGGAAGCGGTCACCAGAAGGACCTTCTGGTCCGAATTGGAAAAGGAACACTCCACCCTCCGGTTCAGAACCTGTCTGTTTTTCCTCCGGCTCTGCTCCAGGATTCCCAGACAGCAATCCTCCGCAATCTTGGACTCAGAGGTCGAGGTGAAATGGTTGATCTTCAATTTCTTTCCAAGGGGGCACATCGCTTCCATGGCCTGATTGTAGTCAAGCACAGTCCCCCGGGCATCAATGGTGATGAGGCCGTCGGGTATGCTGTTGAAAATCGATTCCAGCTGTTTCTGATAGCGTTCCTTTTCTTCCAGGGTCTGGGCCAGTCGTTCTTGATAGACCCTCTTCTCCCTGACCAGATCGAGATTATGAAAAGCCATCCTGACCGACTTTTCCAGGATGCCCAGATCCTCCAGGGATTTGATGACATAGTTGGTGGCCCCTAAACGGAGCGCCCGAATGACGTCTTGCATCTCCCCGACTCCGGAAATCACCAGTATGGGGATATCGGAATCCTGTTTCCGGATCCGCTTGAGGACTTCGAAACCATGCATTCCAGGCATCCGAAGGTCCAGAAGAATGACTTCCGCATCGCCCTCGTGAAAGGCTTCAAGACCCTTTTCACCCGATTCCGCCAGGGAGACCGTGTACCCGAGTTCTTCAAGATAGGTCCCGATGACCTGGCGACTCATCCGGTCGTCATCGATGTAGAGAATGGATTGTTTCATTTGTCCTCAAGACAGGAATCGCGATCCTCCAGAAACCATTCGAGGTAATCGATGGTCTGCCGCATAACCGATGGGAGTTGATCGAGGTGATTTTTCAGGCTCTCCAGATCCTCATCAGATAGAGCCTCTATCTGTTCGGACATCTCCCGGACCCGCAGGGCCCCTATCAAGGCAGCATTCCCCTTTAGGGTGTGGGCCAGGTCCTTGAGGGCCTGCCTGTTCTGCTCTGCATAGGCTGACTGCATTTCCGGAATAACACTTTGCTGCAGGGCGACGAACTCCTGCTTCATGATGAAGAGCAAACGCGATTTCCCGGAAAACCGGTTTCTCAGATTGTCAAGGTCGAGATACTCTTTCACCTGTTCCGGTTGTTTAGATTGGATCATAAAATTTCCTTCTATACGACTTCTTTTTTCATGTAAAGGGTAAAATTGCACACATGTCTCACTTTTGTTTCAAGAAAAGGTCCCTTGGACAAAGACCATGACAAACAGAGCCACGGTCTCGACTATACCGATGGTCAAAAGATAATTGCCGAACCCCTGACCCGTTTCCCCAAGGGCGTCGGCGGCCGCCGCCCCGGCCTTTCCCTGGAACCAGGACGAGGCCCCCATGGCCAAGCCTCCGGTTACTCCGGCTGTGAGCATGGCCGGCCAGTTGAGGAAGTCGCCCCCGTTGTCCAGGGCCTGCTGACTGATTCCCAGCATCATGTTCATCAAAATCAGACCGTAAATCGTCTGTGACAATGGGGCCCCGATAAAGGTGATCAGGATGAACTGGGCGGTCTTGTTCTGGGCATAGGCCTTTTTCCAGGCCCCGATAGCAGCCATGCCGGCGGTCCCGGTCCCCAGGGCCGACCCGGCCGCAGCCAGGCACAAAGCGGCTGCAGCCCCGGCTTTTCCCAGAGCAGCCATGAGTTGCATATCCATAGGTCTTCTCCTGTCAGATTTGACTTTCGGTTCGAGAACGGACAAAAGGTTTAAATGGTCTGCCAGACCATTGAATACCGGTATGACCGGCAAACTCGAGAGTGTTCAGCCGCACCCCGTGCACCAGGACGCCCATGGTGGCCAGCAGGATGTTCAGGCCGTGGCCGAAAAATATTACGCAGGCCGCGAGCAGACCATAGAAAAAACCGCCGCTGCCCACTTCTGCGGCCATTTCGTTGAAGGCCGCGGCAATGGCGTAGGTGGCCATGCCCACGGCAAAGAGTCTGATGTAGGAAACAAGGTCCACGAAACTGCTGATGAGATCCAGGGGGAGCCGGACGTATTCCGGCCAGTTCCGGCCTATGGATCGAAGCGGCCGCATGAAGGCCGCAATGAGAACCAGACCGCTCCCCAGGACGATGTACATGAAATCCGGAAACTGCTCCAAAAGCACAAATCGTCTGGCCAAAAAGAACATGGACCAGGTAACCATGATCCAGCCCAGCTGCGCCAGGGCGGTGAGACCGGGGAGCAGCAGCAGAAATCGCCAGACATGGGCCAGGCTGAGCTGGACCGCTCCGATGACGAAACACAGGAGCATGAGGTGTCTGTCCGCATCCTGGCCGGTCAGCCACTCTATCTGCAAAGGCCTGAAGGCAGCGGGCAGCGCCTCAAGACCGAAGATGTTTCCGGTCAGCAGTCCCCAGACCACGGTCGATCCGCTCATGACCAGCAACAGCCAAAAGACGTGCCCAGGAAGCGGGGTAAAGCGCCTGGCCGCCAGGGTGGCCAGGATGAACAGGGCGCCATAACCGGCATCCCCGACAATCATGGCGAAAAAAAGACTCAGGAAAAGAAAAAAGGGGAGGCTGATGTCGGTTTCAAAGTAGCCCGGCACGACCTTGATCAGGTCGAACACGGTCTTGATCGGCTTGACCCAGGCCGGATACTCTATCAGCGTCGGGGGGTGGTCAGCATGAGTTACTTCCCGCAGGAAAAGCCCCCAGCCTTCCTTTTCGGAACTTCGGCGCAGCTTTGC
>JAIPER010000259.1 GCA_021737115.1 Desulfohalobiaceae bacterium | reverse complement strand
CCTGGAATGGATGATGGACAACGGTGAATTCTATCCGCTTCTGGAAAAGGCCTTTGAAAAGAACGGCCTGGTCCCCATGTCGGTCATGTTCGAGGGCTGGCAGTGGTTGACCACCTCCGATCAAAAGGTAGAAACAATTGAGGACATGAAAGGACTGAAGATCAGGGTCATGTCTTCCAAGCTCCTGGTCGAGGACTACCAGGCCTATGGCGCGGTCCCGACTCCCATGGACTATGGGGAAGTCTACAGCGGTCTGCAGATGGGCCTCATCGACGGTCAGGTCAACCCTTTGTTTGCGATTTACAGCATGAAATTCTATGAAGTCCAAAAATATTGCACCCAGCTCAAAAACGAACCCTTCCTGGGAATCCCCTCGGTCAATCTCGATTTTTTCAACAGCCTTCCGGAAAACGCCCAGCAGGAAATGATCAACTTCTGGCAGGATTCAATCATCGAGGCCGGAGAATGGATCATGAACAAGAACGCAGACGACAAAGAAAAAATGAGGGAAGCCAAACCCGAACTGGAGTTCAACGTCCTTGACGACGAAGCCATTGCCGAGTTCGAAAAGCAGGCCGAGACCGTCTACCCCAAGTTCAAAAAAATAGGCGGCGAAGGCTCCGAGGAAATCCTTGAGGCAGTTTTAAATGACATCGAAAACGCCAAAAAGGCCCTGAATATCCAATAATCCAATGTCAGCCTCCGGAGCTGAGCCCCGGAGGCTGACATTGGATATATTACGGAAAGTAATGGATAAGGGCACTAAAACAAAAGGTGGCCTATGAACCAGGAAATGCTCGACAAGAAAGAACCGACCTTTTTTCAACGCCTGAACAGAAATATCGGGCTGGTCATCAACGGCCTGGAGGTCTCGATTCTGGTTTTCTGCGTGGCCTCCCTGGCGGTTCTGCTCATCGCCAATGTCTTTGCCCGGACCTTTTTCCAGGGCATCTACTTCGCCGAGGAAATCTCCAAGTTTCTGGTCATGCTGACCTCGTTCACCGGAGTGAGCTACGGCGTCAGAAAAGCCCGGCACATTCGCATGGGGGCCTTTTTAGACGCCATGCCAGTCAAAATGGAAAAGGTCTTCATCATCATTATTTGCGTGATCAGTGCTCTGGTCATGGCCATCATGGCCTGGTTTTCCTATGAATACCTCATGAACGCCATGTCCAGAGGCCATGTGACCCCGGCCCTCAGGGTCCCGAAATGGACCTTCTACGTTATCATTCCCCTTGGCTTCGGTCTGGCCTGTATCCAGTACATCCGGACGATCATCAAGAACTTAACGGAAAAAGATGTCTGGCAGTCTCCTGATCAACAAAGTGAATATGAAGACGAACAGATTGGAGGGGCGCAGTTATGACTCTCTTTGCCATAAGCCTGGTCTTTATGCTCCTGTTCGGTTTTCCGTTCATGGTCACTCTCCTGGGCTCCTTGATCCTCTATGTCTACGTCTACATGCCGGACTTCGCGCCCAAGCTGGTCGTGACCATGGTCCAGCAGGTCATCACCGGCGTCACCCCGCCGGCCCTGGTCTGCGTGCCCATGTTCATCCTCTCGGCCAGCATCATCACCTCGGGCGAATCCGCAGGCCGTCTGATCCGGATGATCAAGGCCTTTGTCGGCCATCTCCCCGGAGGGCTGCCCATCACCACCAATGCCAGCTGCACCCTGTTCGGGGCAGTCTCCGGATCGACCCAGGCCACGGTGGCCGCGGTCGGCGGGACCATGCGGCCCATGCTTCTGGAAGCAGGCTACAAGAGCCCCTTCACCCTGGGCCTGATTATCAACTCCAGCGATATCGCCTTTCTGATTCCGCCGAGCATCGGCTTTATAGTCTACGGGGTGGCCACCAGCACCTCCATCGGTATGCTCTTTTTATCCGGGATTTTTCCGGGCCTGATGATCCTGGTCATGTTCTCGACCTATTGCTACTTCTATTCCAAAATAAAAAAGGTGGGCCAGCTGCGAAAGGCCAGTTGGCCGGAAAAGATCACGGCCGTCAAGGAGGGGCTTCCAGTCATGGGCTTCCCGGTGATCATCGTCGGGGGCATCTACGCCGGCATCTTCAGCCCGACCGAGGCCGCGGCCGCGGCCGTCTTTTACTCCCTGATCCTGGAAACCATCATCTATCGCAGCCTGACCTTTTCACGAATCGTGGACTCCTTTCTGCAGACCGGGGTCATCACCGGCGTGGTCTTCATCCTGGTCGGAGCGGGCCAGGCCTTTTCCTGGATGATCGGCTTCATGCAGCTCCCCCAGCAGTTCCTGCCGCCCCTTTTCGGGGCCGATCCCTCCATGCTCCGGGTGATGATTATTGTAGTAGTCGTCTACTTTGTGGCCTGCATGTTCGTCGATCCCATCGTGGCCATCTTTATCTTAAGTCCGATCTTTCAGCCTTACGTGGTCAGCGCCGGCGTCGATCCCATCCTCCTGGGCACCCTGGTCACCCTGCAGGCGGCCATCGGATCGGCCACCCCGCCCTTTGGCTGCGATATCTTCACGGCCCAGCTCATCTTCCGGCGACCCTATCTCGAAGTCATCGGGCACTCGCTGCCGTTTCTGCTGATGCTTATCCTGGCCACGGTCATCCTGATCGTGTTCCCGGATATCGCCCTGTTCCTGCCAAACATGGCCATGGGCGGTTGATCGTAATCAATGGAAAATTGAAAGGAGTCTGGCCATGAGATGGAAGCGTGTACTCGCAACAACTGTGATCAGCTGCGCCTTCATCCTGGGTTCACCTTTCCCGGGATTAGGTGCTCAACAGGTCTGGCAGGTGGCCCTGGAAGAAATCGAAGGCAGCATGCAACATGAGTATGCCAGGAAATTTGCCGAAATCCTCCGGGAAGAGTCAAAAGGGCAGATCCAGTGCAGAATCCGTTTTTACGGCGAACTCGGCACCTCCGGAGACATCACCGAGCTCCTGCAGACCGGCGCAATCGAGTTTGCCTTCCAGTCCCCGGGCCATCTTGGTTCCATTATCCCCGAAGTCCAGGTCTTCTCCATCCACTACCTCTTTCCGACCGATTTTTTGCTCTTGGAGAAAATCCTGCGCAAAGGTCCGCACACCTATCAGACCCTGCAGAAGTACTATCACAAACAAGGCCTGGACCTTTTGTCCATCATCGATGAGGGCTGGCAGATCTGGACCGCCAACAAGGCCTTGCGCCGCCCCGAAGACTTCAAGGACATCACCTTCCGGGTCATGTCCTCGCCGTTTCTGATCACGGCCTACCGTCTCTACGGGGCCTATGTGATCACGGTCCCCTACGGAGAGATTTACAAGAACCTCGCCCTGGGCCGGATCGACGCCCAGACTCAGCCTTTTTTCGCCATCCAGGAGATGAAGTTTTACGAAGTCCAGGACTTCATGATCAAGGCCAACCAACTGCCCTTTATCGGAACCTTTGCCGCCAACCATGACTTCCTCTCGCAACTTCCGCAGAACCTTCGCTCTGTGGTCGACGCGGCCATAGAAGGGGCCAACGAGTACATCTTCGACTTCGAGCCAGAATTGAATGAAAAGCGCAGACAGATGATCCTGGAAGCCAAACCCTCCATGCGCTACATAGAGCTTACCGAACAGGAAATCCGGGCTTTCAAGGAAAAGGCTCGCCCCTTGCGGGAGAAGTACCTGGAGATGGGCGGGTCCGGAGCCCGGGAGGTCCTGGATGCGGTATTAGCGGATATCGAATGGGCAGAAGAGAGTGAGGAGTAAGGAGTTAGAAGCGAGGAGTTGAAGCCGGAGAACAGAGGATGGTAGAGGCCGGGATAAGAAGCATGGAGCATGGAGCACAGGGAAGAAGACGGAGGATGTCATGTGCGGCATCTGGGTGGATGAGTATGGTTTCGCCTGCAGCGAACCTATCCGGATCACGGAGAACGGCTGCGAGAACCTGATCGATTTTCCGCAATGGCACCTATGACAAGCTTGCTCTACATCTCCATGTTCGGGGAATCAGATGTCTATACTCCATCTGACTACACTTCCTTGTGCCCGACCGGGTTGGAAAAAGACTGGATCCTGGCCTGGCATGGACCGCTCGCCAGCCGGTACGGCTTAAACCTGATAACCCTGGACGTCTGCCGCGGCGACCCGTTTCCTGATCCTGGTGCACTGGCGGCCGTAATTTTAGGAGGGACCATCCATTTGATCCTTGAAAAAAGGGCCTGGATTTTTGAACTCACCAAATGGCTCAAAGCCTATCGAAAACTCAATAAACCACTTCTCGGGATCTGCGGAGGACATCAGCTCATGGCCACCGCCTTTTTCGGTTGGCCGTTGCACCTCCGGGAACAGGGAACCTGTGCCGGTACCTATGCGGTGCAGTTGACAGACGCCGGAAAAGCTCATCCTCTTTTTCAGGGCATGCCTGACAACCCGGAGTTTCATTTTGCCAACACCTACCACATCTTTCCCGGGGCTTCTGCCGGGCCGAAAATCCTGGCCGCACGCAAGGACAGTCCGGCCCTGGCCCTGGATTACGGGAACAACTGGTTCAGCACCCAGTTTCACCCTGAATCCCGCCGGGAAACCTGGGAATGCTTCTTCAGCAGTGATCCGGACAACGATCTCGTCCGCTACAGGACCGAGCATTGCGGTGAAAAGTTCCTTGAGAACTATCTGAACATAATTTGACAAAAGCCTTTGTACTGCGTAGTTTTTGAAGTAGAATCACAAGGAGATAGCATTATGTCAAACATCATCGAAATCCAACACCTTTCCAGAGAGGAGAAGCTTCGGGTAATGGAAGCCATATGGGAAGATCTGTCAAAAGAAGACGCTCAGGTCGAATCCCCAGACTGGCATCAACAAGCTCTGAAGAAAACAGAACAACGGTTCAGGTCAGGACAAGAAAATATTTTCGACTGGGATGACGCAAAAAAGAAGCTCAGAAAACGATTTGAATGAAAATCAAGATTCTTTCTTCTGCGCTGGATGACTTATTCGAGGGTCGGATGTTCTATGAAAATCAAGGAGAGGGGTTGGGCGAGTATTTCTATGATTCTCTGTTTTCCGACATTGGCTCCTTGACCCTGTATGGCGGTATCCACCCCAAGTTTTTTGGCTATCATCGTATGTTGTCCAAAAGATTCCCATACGCCATTTATTACAAAATCGAAGAAGGTTCTGTAGCTGTGATATGGCGAGTACTTGATTTGCGTCGAAATCCAAAAAAGATAAAGCAGGCTTTGAAGCATAGTTGAACAAGCCGCTGAAGAGAGCCGGGAAAGACTGCGGCTTTATTGCTCGGCACCGATTTTCGCAGTTTTCGGGCTGCGGCATAGGCCTTTGGTTATCGTTTCCCGACCCCTTGGCTTTTTCGTTAGACGACAAAAATGAAGACTATTGGCGGAAAAATAAACAGTGATTACGGATGGGAAATAACCGTATTCCGCAAGATACGGAATATTTCCGATGGCAAAATTTTTGGTAGTCTTCCGTCGATACTTTGAAATGACAGAAAGCAGATGTATAGCCCACGGAACACACGGAACACACTGAATAAATGGAAGCAGCCCCACCGCGACAGCGGGGACAGTTTTTGTCCGGCAGGTTCTTTTTCCTGACGGACAAAAGTAGTCATCTTCTCCCTTTTCCGTGTCCTTCCGTGTGTTCCGTGGGCAAT
>JAIPER010000258.1 GCA_021737115.1 Desulfohalobiaceae bacterium | reverse complement strand
CTTGCTCGCCAAAATGTATAGGGCAGGCTCCTTATCCACTTCCTGTACCCCTTCTACTGGATTCCGGCCTCCGCCGGAATGACGGAGAGTGAGTCCGCATTCTTGTCATTCTGAGTGAGTCCGCGAACGAAGAATCACTCTGCCAAGGACTGGGTTATTCAATAATCCCGAAGTTTCTGCCTCGATCAAACTGGCGGCTGCAGGCTTCAACCCAATTACAAAACAGCTCTACCATATTCTTAAATATATTAATTAATTATATGTCAGATTTGCCAGAGGCAAATCTGACAAGGGAAATGGCTCCGAATAGAACGGCCAGGGCCGTTGACAGGTCCGGGTCTTTTCATTAAGGTAACTGCAAAAATGATTGATTGTTGACACTTTAATGCAGAAAAGGAGGGGGTATGAGGAAAACGGTAAACAGATCGGGCCTGTCTTTTATGTTCGGTATTGCCTTCTGCTGTGCCCTGGTGATCGCCTTTGCCGGCACCGCCCTGGCCGCAGAGGAGACCTTTGACTGCACCAAAGCGGAGCAGCTTGAACAGGAAATTGTGGCCGAAGCAGAGCTTGTTGATTTTACATGTTTCTTCAAGGAGTGGAAAAACGAAGAGTGTCTGCACTTCATGGTCAAGATCAAGAACATATCGGATACAGAGCAACGGTTCAGGGTGAATATCTTTCTGGATAACGGAAAGGCCGTGGGCGGGCTCTTGCCCAGAAAGACCAAATCCGGTCTGATCCAGCCCGGGGCCGTGGTAGAATATGCCTATCCGGTCAGGGGCATGGCCCAAAAACCGGAGGGCGTCTTCTTGCGTGTTCTGACCATGGGCTCATGATGTCCCTGTTTGACAGACGTACATGGGGATACATGACGGTATCTTTTTTCTCTCCGCAACACCATGCTTTGCAATACAAAAACGAAAAATCACAGGGGGTTTGCATTATGAGAAGAATCACGACCTTAGCGTTTTTTTGTGCGGCCTTTTTGTTTTGTCTGGGCGGTTCTGCCCTGGCTATCGAGTTCATCGGGATCGGAACCGGCGGAACCGGAGGGATTTACTACCCCTACGGCGGCGGTGTGGCCGAGATCTGGTCCAAACACGTCAAAGATGTCCGGGCCGTGGCTGAGGTGACCGGGGCCAGCGTGGAGAACGTCCGCCTGGCTCACAGCGGTGAGACCGTGATCGGCGAGGTCATGGGCGATGTGGCCAAAGCCGGGTACGAGGGCACCTCGAAGTTCAACGGCAAAAAGCAGAACATCCTGACCATGGCCATCATGTATCCCAATCTCCTGCAGCCGGTTACCTTGAAAGACAGCGGCATCACAAATGTCGAGCAGGTCAAGGGCAAAACCATAAGCACGGGCAGTCCCGGGAGCGGGACCAACTTCATGACCGAAGTCGTACTCAAGGCCCTGGGCATTCCCCTGGATTCCTATTCAGACGCCAGGCTGTCCTTTACCGAGAGCGCCAACGCCCTGCGGGACGGCACCATTGAGCTGGGGTTCTGGTGCGTCGGTCCTGGAACCAGTTCCATCATGGATCTGGCCACCACCCATGACATCAAGATCCTGGGATTCACTGCAGAGCAGACTGAAAAAGTCCTGGCCGCCAACGAATCCTACTCTGCGGTCGAGCTTTCCGGCGGCCTGTACAGCGGGGTCGACGAGCCGGTTTCGACCATCGGGGTCTGGAATGTCATGATCTGTCAGGGCTCCCTGGACACCGACATGGTCTACAAACTGGTCAAGGCCCTGTACGAGAACAACGACTATCTGAAGAAGATCCACCCTTCGGCCGCCTACACCACCCCCGAGAACGCGGTCAAATACTCGCCCATTCCTCTACATCCGGGTACCATCAAGTACCTGCAGGAAAAAGGCATCGAAGTGCCTGAAAGATTGATGCCCTGAGCTTTGAGGAATCAGTCTTGCTGACAAGACCGCTTTTTTTATCCCTTTTGGCAATCGCTTTTTTCCCGCTCCTGGTCGCCGGGCTGATCCCCGGCGGCCTGGAGCTCCGGGTGGTTCCGGTTCAGGGGGGCAAGCCGCTTTTGGTCCTGCCCCTGGAACCCGGAGAACTCTTTACCATCCACTACTTCCACTCCGTGGAAAAGGCCCCGATCTGGGAAGTCCACAGTCTGGACAGCAGGGGGCGGATCTTCATCGAAGAGGAGCGGTATCTGAAGTTCGGGGCCGGCATGGGCAAAATGCCCGGGGTCGGACATCTGGTCAGGCGGGGGGACTATGAGGTCATCACGAACATGCACATGCCGACCGGAGACTTTGTCCTGAGAATCGGCAGTCCGGGAGTGGATCACACCATTCTCTGGCGCGGCACCCGGACCAATCTTTCCGCCCTGGCCCCGCATCAAGCGGTCCGGTTTTCGGCCCGCCAAGTGAGTTTTCTAAGCCAGCTCTGGCGCCTGGCAACGCCCCACGAGGCCACACCGGGCTGATCCGGAAGGGATTATTTTCAGGCAAGAAGATATTTATCCACGAATGCTCACGAATCTTCACGAATTTTCTACAATTCTCAAAGTATTGGTGGAGGACTACCGAACTCTTTCCCGAAAACTTAAATTTGTTATATGCCTGTGGAAGATCAACATCATATTCTGATACGCGTAACCGCTGCAATCGTGCTGGTTCTGGCGGTGAGCCTGAGTCTCTACCAGCTCTACACAGCCGGTATCGCCGCACTCACGGCCCTGGTCCAGCGCTCTATCCATCTGGGGGCCATTCTCACCCTGACCTTTCTGCTCAGGCCTCCCTTCAAAGGCGTCAGCAAGGACAGGGTCAATCTCTGGTTCTTTCTGGACTGGATTCTGGTCCTGGCCTCCGTCTCCTGTACCTTTTACATCTGCTATAACCTGAGCGCGATCTTCGAACGTCAGGGGGCCTGGCTGCCCAGCGATCTGGTGGTCAGCATCGCCGGCACCATCCTGGTCCTGGAGGCCTGCCGGCGGGTCATCGGCTGGTTTATGACCGGGATCTGCATCCTGGCTATCGTCTACGCCATGTTTGGTCCCTACATGCCCATGCTGATCATCCATAAGGGCTACAGCATCGAGCGCATCGCCACCACCCTCTGGCTGACCACGGAGGGGATCTTCGGGCTTCCCCTCGGGGTGGCAGCGACCTTTGTCTATGTCTTTGTCCTGTTCGGGGCTTTCCTGGAGGTCACCGGCGGGGGGAATTTTTTTATCGACCTGGCCTATGCCCTGACCGGCCGCTTTTCCGGGGGGCCGGCCAAGACCTCGGTGGTGGCCTCGGGCTTTATGGGTTCGGTTTCGGGTTCGGCAGTGGGCAATGTGGTGGCCACCGGGTCCTTTACCATTCCCATGATGAAAAAGGTGGGCTACCGGCCCCATGTGGCCGGGGCCATCGAGGCCGCCGCTTCCACCGGCGGCCAGCTCATGCCTCCGATCATGGGGGCCGGAGCCTTCCTGATGGCTGAATTCACCAACATCAGCTACCTGACCATCATCAAGGTGGCCCTGCTCCCGGCCTTCATGTACTATGTCACCCTCCTGGTCTTTGTCCATTACGAGGCAAAGAAACTGGGGCTGGTGGGGCAGCCCAGGGATCAACTGCCCCGGATCGGATCGGTGCTCAAGAAGGGGCTGCATTTCATCCTGCCCATTGCCATCCTTATCTATGTTCTGGTGGCCAACTACTCCCCGATGCGGGCCGGGTTCGTGGCCGTGATAAGCACGCTTCTGGTGAGTCTGGCTGCCAACGCGGTCATGTGGACCGCGAGGGCTACCTTCATGGGTGGAGACACGCAGCGGCTGACCCTGAAAGAGTTCTCCCGAAGAGAGCTGAACCAGGTCGTCAGCGCACTGGAAAAAGGGGCCAGGAATGCGGTCATGGTCTCCGTGGCCTGCGCCGCGGCCGGGATCATCGTGGGCATGGTCACCCTGACCGGAATGGGCCTCAAGTTTTCCAGTCTGGTCCTGGATCTCAGCTACGGGATCAAGGTCCTGGCCATTCTGCTCATCGGGGCCGCCTCACTGGTCCTGGGCATGGGACTGCCGGTGACGGCCAGTTACATCGTCCTGGCCACCCTGGCCGGACCGGCCCTCCTGGACATGGGGGTTCCCCTGCTCATCGCTCACATGATCGTCTTCTGGTATTCCCAGGACGCCAACGTCACCCCGCCGGTCAGTCTGGCCAGCTTTGCCGGGGCCGGGGTGGCCAACGCCAACCCCATGCAGACCGCCTTTACCTCCTGGAAGCTGGCCAAGGGGCTGTACATCATTCCAGTTATCATGGCCTACCGGCCGCTGCTCGGTCTGGGAGAACACTACGAACTGCTGCACTGGGAAGTGGGGCTGCCCATGCTGGCGACCACCCTGGGGCTGGTCTCCTTTGCCTCGGGGCTGGAACGCTATTTCATCAGAAAGGCCACCTGGCTGGAGACCTGTTTGTTCTGGCTGGCGGCAGCGGGTTTTTTCTGGCCGGAATACTGGGCGGACCTGGCCGGAATGCTGCTCTTCGGGCTGGCGGCAGGTCTGCAGAAATTCACTGCAATTGAAAAGTAGTCAGGTCAGAAGCGGCGTTCGTATGCAACTCCAATCCCACAAAGGAACCGGTCAGAAATCACGAGTCTGCCCTTTTGAAATTTCATATTCCCCTCCAGAAAATGACTCATTCATTTGTGATCTGGCTGAGCATAATCCAGTTTCATCGCGTCTGTGTTTCCCTTGTTCAAGTACCCGAATCGCTCCAATTTTCAATCAGCAGTCCGGGGACTCTCTGGAACTCACTGGTGTTATTGGTCACCAGAATGAGTCCACGAGCTCGGGCATGTCCGGCAATGAGCATATCATAGGGTCCTGTCGGCCGGCCAGACCGAAACAAAGCGGCGCGTATCTGCCCAAAATGATAGGCTGCTCTGTCCTCAAAAGGCAGTATTTCGAGACGGGCAACTAGGGCCTCAATATCCGCCAGGTTTTGTTCGACCTGTTGCGAATGTTCCGCACCGAAGACCAGTTCGCCAAGGGTGACTGTTGAAATGGCCATTCGACCGTCATGTTCCTGAAAGCGGCGCTTGACCTGTTGAGGCCTGTTTTTCATCGTATAGATTATGATATTGGTGTCGAGCAGATATTTCAGCACTACAGCGACTCCCGAATCTGGTCTTCGGGTTGCTTCCGCTCAGACATGAAGTCATGAGACACACCTGACGCGGCAAACCAATCGTCCCAGGACTCAGTTGCCGGAAGGATGATCCGTTTATTATTCATTTTTATGATTTTGACATCTTTCACAGATTCCGGCATGGCGACCTCTTTGGGGAGTCGAACAGCCTGACTTCGATTGCTTTTGAAAATTTTGGTTATTACCTGGGTCATGATCATCCTCCTTTCGAATGGGATATGGAAGGAGTATACATACGAATTGGGATATGTCAAGTGGATATACTAAAACTGTTTAAATTATCCGATGTCTAAATTTTGAGGTCCGCGTCAGCGCGGACCTCAAAATTTAGACATTGAAGCGGAAGGTGATGATGTCCCCGTCCTTGACCAGGTAGTCCTTGCCTTCAAGACGCAGGACCCCTTGTTCCCTGGCTTTCTTGAAATCCCGGAGACGTTCGAAGTCGGACCAGGCCAGGACCTCGGCCCGGATGAAGCCCTTCTGGAGATCGGAATGGAT
>JAIPER010000004.1 GCA_021737115.1 Desulfohalobiaceae bacterium | reverse complement strand
AAAACCGGATATTTGACCCGACAAAATTTCCACACTATACCTCAAACGGGACTCTGCCTGGAGGCAACGCCCGTACCTGTATGCCTTGACCCGCTCAGTTGAAGCCTCACGTACGCTATTAAAATTTTTTGAGGCTCAAACTGGCAATTATGGACTTCAACCCAGTTACATAATAGCCTGGCTAAATATTCTTATATAAATTAATTAATTATATGTCAGATTTGCCAGAGGCAAATCTGACAGCGGACAGCCCATTGCCATGACCGAGTTCGATATTCACCGATTTATCTCTCTCTTACGCGAATTTTACCCGCAGAGCAAGGCTCCCGTGGTCAGCCTGGCCGCAGAAAAAGGCAGGACTCCCTTTGAAATCCTGGCCGCCACCCTCCTCTCCCTGCGGACCAAGGATGACATCACCACCGAGGCTGCAACCAGGCTGTTCAACAAGGCCAACACGCCGGAGCAAATCAGCCGGCTGGACCAAAAGGTTCTGGCCGCATTGATCTATCCGGTGGGTTTTTATCAGACCAAGGCAGGCCGGCTGAGGGAAATCAGCCGGATATTGCTGGAGAAGCACCAGGGCCGGGTCCCGGACACCCTGGAGGAACTCTTGCAGCTCCCCGGTGTCGGACGCAAAACAGCCAATCTGGTCTTGATCGAGGGTTTCAAAAAGCCGGGTCTGTGCGTGGACACCCACGTCCACCGCATCAATAACCGCGTCGGCTATGTGGCCACCAGGACTCCCGAGGAAACCGAATTTGCCCTGCGCGAAAAACTGGACCGCCGCTACTGGCGTGAATACAACAAGTTGCTGGTGGCCTTCGGGCAGACCATGTGCAAGCCGGTCTCCCCCTTTTGCAGCCGCTGTCCGGTCTTTTTCATGTGTCCCCGGGTCGGGGTCACATCTTCAAGATAAAAGATCATGAACCTCACTGGACCAAAATTCTTTTTATCTTTCTTCATTCGTGCTAATTCGCCTGCCCCGTTCACCGGAGCCCATTTATGGGAGTTAACTGGGGTGGGCAACCATACCAGTGACTTATCCCTGAATCTCTGCAATAAAAAACAAGAAAGTGAGTTGCCCCGAAGGAGCTGAAGCCCTATATCAGAGGGCTATTTTCTTTTTTCTTAACCGTGAACCGTGAACCTGGAACCTTTGGGTTGCGGGCGAAGCCCACTTTGTTTATTTACGTGGCCTGCATGACGTCCTGCAGCCAGTTCCTGACCTCCAGAAACGGATACTCCCTGAGCAAGCCAAAATGAGTCGATTTTGCAGCCTTCAGCCTCGTGAAGACCGGGCTGCTCACCCCGCATAAAAACTTGGCCCCAGTGCTCGCGCTCAAATGCCGATCCAGGGTCTGGACGCAGGCCTGAAGCAGGTCCTGACTGTCCAGGCTGGACAGGAGAGGGAGGTCCCGGGTCTTTTCCAGCACAGCCGGCCGGCCGCTTCGGCAGACCGAACACTGACCGCAGGAATCTATCCCCGCTTGTTCACCAAAGTAGCGGGCCAGGTTGAGGCTCAGGCAGGGAGTGCTCTGGAAGAATCTGAGCATGAGGTGAATGCGGTTGATTTCATGCTCCTGTTTGGACTCGAACAGTGAGTAGAGCCTGTCCGCCAGGGCCGGAAGATCGAAATCCCTGTTGATGATCCGAAACACATCCACATTGCCCTGGGTCTTCAGCAAAATCCAGCCCTTTTCATGAAAATATTCCAGAGCGCTGACCACTCGTTTCCGGGGAGAGCCGGAATCCGCCACGATAGCCGGCATATCCACATGGGTCCAGGTCCGTTTGGCCTGCGAGTGCCTGAAAATGGCCCGCACAAAATCCTGCCTCTCCCCTTGGAAAGCGTTTTCGATCCGTTCCGGATCCTGGAGGGCTTGAAACGTGTATTCTGCATAATAAGCGGCCTGAGGCTCTAAAATGCTGATGAGCTCCAGATACACCAACAAGGTCTTCAAAGGCAGGAGGCGGATATTCAGTTCAGTGGACAAAGAGGCCAGCTTTACTTCCCACATTTTGCCTTCATTGGCGGCAACCTTTTCCAGGAGACCGGAAATAGCGCTCTTTTCCGGCATGTCCCCATACACGAAATTTTCGAGAATATTCAGGCTGTCTTTGTTGGCCAGCACTTCGCACAGGGCCTCTTTCCCGTCCCGACCCGCACGCCCGATCTCCTGGCTGTAGTTTTCCAGGGACTTGGGCAGATCGAAATGAATGACCCTGCGGATATCCTTTTTGTCTAGGCCCATGCCAAAGGCGATGGTCGCGACCACACACCGCACCCGGCCCTGCATGAATTCGTTCTGAATCCGCTCCCGTTTCTCGCCGGACAAGCCGGCATGGTAAGCCCGGGCCTCAAGTCCGCGGGCATGCAGCGCCTCGGCCACCTGCTCGGCCGTCTTTTGCAGGGTCACGTAGACGATGCTCGGAGCTTCCGGATCCTGGAGCAATCGGCGGGCCAGGCTCTCCAGCTTGTCCGCCTCGGGCGTGGGCGAGACCCGCAGCACAAGGTTTGGCCGGTGAAAGCCGGTGATCACTGCATCATCCTGTTCAATGCCGAATTTGGCGCACATGTCCCCCACGACCCGCGGCGTGGCCGTGGCGGTCAGCAAGAGGACCTGCGGCATGGTGTATTCTGTCCTGTACACCGGGAGTTTGAGATAATCCGGCCGGAAATTGTGGCCCCACTCAGAAATGCAGTGGGCTTCGTCCACCACCAGGAGGGAGATGTGCATCTGTTTGAGTTGCTGGCGAAAGCGTTCGTTCTTGAACCTTTCCACTGCTATCATGAGCACGCGCAATTCCCCTTTTTTGGACCGCTCCACAACCTCCCTGTACTCATCAGAATCCAGGGAAGAATCCAGACGGGCCGCAGGGATGGACTTGCTCTGTAAAAAATCGACCTGATCCTTCATCAGGCTCAACAGCGGCGAGACCACCAGGGTCATGCCGGGCAGCAGGACCGCCGGCAATTGATAACACAGCGACTTCCCGGCCCCTGTGGGAAAGACTGCCAACGACGACCGGCCCTGCATTATCTTTTCAATAACCTGCCGTTGTCCATTATTGAAACCTGTGAACCCGAAATGTTTCGAAAGCTCTTCTTCCAGCATAGTCTCAACCCTCCCACTTCTCCCACTCAAATCCTACTATGTTTCGATCTTCTCTGGAAAACTCCACACCGATCAGATACACCTCCTGGCCTGTGAATTTCTCAGCATACCCCATAGCCTTGATCTGCTCCAAGGCCTTGCCCGTTTTTGTCAGCTCCACCACCTTGAATTCAATCACATAGACGCGGTTTTCAAAGCGGAGCACCAGATCAATTTGTCCTTTGTTCGTGATTTCCTCGGGTCTCACATTCAGCCCCAGTGCGGCAAAGTAGCAGTAGACAATGGAAGCGTAGTAACCTTCATACCCCGCCATGTAATTCTTCCGATACCAATCGTGGGGTATGGAGGCGAAAAAGGCCTGGAAGGTGGATTTGAGTTTTTCAAAGTCATTTGCGACCAGGGCGTCATACGCAGAAAACTTGGCTCTTTCAGCCTCAACGACCGAACCGGTCAAAAAAGTAAGCAACGAGTCGGTCAAACTCTGCTTGACCTCCTGATTCGGATAGCCAAGAGTAAATCGCCGAGTTCCTGCCACTTTCTGCACTGCTTTTGGGGTCAAATATCCTGTTTGGAAGAGAATGGTCTCGATTTCCAGATGATCGAGGTCAAAACTGCCCAATAGCTTCTCACTAGCGGAAATATTTTCCAAAGCCGGAATATAGTATTTATGAGTCTGAAGGAGCTTGATCAAAAAATTAGGTGTTGCGGTCTCAAACCAGTAGTTGCCGAATTCCCCCTGTTTGAGATAGAGCAGAACATCAAATGGGTTATAGACCTCCTCTCCAAGCCAGTTGTACCCGTTATACCACTGCCGGACCATATCGAGATCAACGCCATGGAGGCGGTCAGCAAATACCTTCTCCAACTCTTCCTGAGTGTAGCCGCAGAGGACTGAGTACTCTTTGTTCAGGGTGATGTCCTCCAGATTATTCAGGCCGCTGAACAACGAAACTTTGCTGAATTTGGAAACGCCTGTGATGAAGACGAATGCTATGTAGGGATCGGCATCCTTGATGACCGAGTAGTAGTTTTTGAGTTCTTCCCGGATGGAGACAGCAACGTCCGTCTTTTCGATATTGTCCAGAATGGGTTTGTCGTATTCGTCCACCAGGACGACAACGCCGCGGCCGTACTGTTCATGCAAAGAGTAGATCAACTCGGCAAAACGGCCCTTGAGGCTCTTCTTGGCATAAGTCAGGCCGTACTCTTGGCTATGGTCATAGAGGATTTCAGCAAACGCGGTCTGCAACTCCTCTATGTCACGTATGATTCCGGAGCCAAAGCTGATATGCACCACCGGATGGACTTTATCCCAGTCCCAACAATCATGGAGATACAGTCCCCGAAATAAATCCTTTTTCCCTTGATAAGCAGACTTAATGGTGCTCAATAAGAGGCTCTTACCGAAGCGGCGTGGACGGGATAGGAAATAATATTTGCCCTGATCTGCCAAAGAGTGGACAAATGGGGTTTTATCCACGTAATAATACCCTTCCAGGATCAGATTATCAAAAGTTTGAATCCCAATGGGCAGTTTCTTCATAACTCCAGGCTCCTAAATCTCGCTGGCCTTAAATGGTTCATATACTGATCCAACTTAGCTTTTTGTGAAATTTGGGCCTGGACCCTTGAGGTCGCCAGTCTTTGTTGTAAAAACCAAAATTGGATCAGTATACGAGTTCAGCAAACATTGCGGTCAAAGCTGCAGCCTCTGGATAATCTCTCTCACCTGGGCGCCGACACGAGTTTCATGCAGGCAGAGACAGCGATCCAGCTCGGACATCGCAGCGATCTCAGGGTTTCTGGTCAGCCCTGCCTCTGGCAGGCCTGACATATAACTATATATTTTTTTTAGAATTACACAAAAACACACGGCTGTCTGCGATCCACAACTGTCAGTTTAATCAGAGAAGAAAATCCAGTTTGCAGGGTCGGCACACTCTTTTCGAACCGGGCAGCAGGGTTCTCTTGCGCGCCCCTCGCTGGGAGGTTCTCAGGTTTTCTTAGAAAACCGAGAGCCGGAAGCGCAAAAAGCGCAAGAGAGCCCTGCAACCGGTTCGCTGTCTCGCTGATCTAAAACTGGAGTCTCATACGAGGATTATCCTTTTTTCTTGCTTGCCGATTTCTATGTTGATACTTACGCTCGTCATAAATTGATGTTCGTATTATTCGAAAATCCTGGTAGTCGATGCTCTAATTTTCAGCAACTTTGCAATGCATCTCTCCTGTAAGTATCTATATTTATTCGAATTTATGGAACACACCGCTCAGCGAACAGATTCCAAGCAAGTCCCTGGAGTCCGGGGCCGATGCCGCCGGCTTCGCCGTCGTTGGCCGGCTCCGAGATTTCCTATTTGCCGAGTTTACAGGCGATCTCTTTGGCCACTTTTTCCGCGGACAGAAACATCCCCCCGAAAACCGGTCCCATCCGGTAGGAGCCCATGGCCGCGTTGGCGGCCATGCCCGTGACATAGACCCCCGGGAAGATCTCCCCGGAATTGTTCAGGGTATCGGTCTCGGCCCGCTCGGCCCACATGGACTGCTCTCCTTCGATCCCGCCGGAGGGTGTGTTCAGGCGGACATCGTTCTTGCGGACCAGGGTCTGGAGGAGCTCCAGGGGATGCCCGGTGGCTTCGATGATATACTTTGCCTTGATGACCAGGGGATCGACGTGCAGACCGGCCGCCTCCACCGGACTGGAGTTGATGACCAGCCCGATCACCCGCTTCTGACCGTCAATTTCCCGGAGCATGAGATCTTCCACCGTGATGCAGTTAAAGAACTTGACCCCGCTCAAAACGGCCTTTGAGGCCAGGATGGTGGTCGCGGCCACGGCATCGGCCGTGAAATAACCCGGCTTGAATTCCTTGAGAGGGATGCCTGCTTCTTCCAGGATATGCCTGCTCTCGGTCTGGACCACAATGGTGTTCCAGGTCATGCCGCCGCCCCAGAGCCCGCCGCCGATGGCAAGCTTTCGTTCGAAAAGGGCGACGTTCGCCCCTTGCTCGGCCAGCCGCCAGGCAGCGGTCATCCCTGACGGTCCGGCCCCGACCACGGCTACATCCAACTCCAGGCTGGACATGAACTTGTTGTAGTACTCCGTCATGATCGCTTCGGTGACAACGACTTCTTCCAAGGCCATACGCTCCTCCTTATTCGGAAATTGAGGTAGTCGATTCTCTAATTTTCAGCATCTTTGTATTGTATTCCAATCGTAAGTATCTATAATTTTAAATAGTTGCACATGTCTCTATGCTATATCGTTCGCTGTTATCTTGCAAGTCTTTTCAGATTGACGATTTCCGGGTTTACAGACAAAATCCAAGAGACAAGAACCTATATCCAGGAGAAAGCCTATGCTCACCGCCTGCACGAAAGACTGTCCCGATGCCTGTTCACTCATCGTGACGGAGAGCGACAAGGGCTTTTCCATCAAAGGCAACCCCGAACACCCCATCACTTTAGGCCTGACCTGCGGAAAAATCCAGAACCATCTGCGCCGTCTGCAAAGCAAGAACCGGATCACCGCCCCCTTGCTGAAAAAAGAAGGAAGCTGGCAGGAAATCTCCTGGGATCAGGCTTTGGATTTCTGTGCAAAAAAAATCAAACCTGTCCTGGACCGGGATCCCTCCAGGCTGCTGCATATCCATGACGGCGGGGCCAGGGGGGTGACCAAGGAGACCGCGGCCTGGTTTTTCCGAAAGCTGGGCTGCAGCGTCACCCACGGCTCACTCTGCGATGCAACCGGCATCCAGGCGTCCTTAAAGGACTTCGGAGCCCTCAAACACAACGACATCCGAGACCTGGGCCAGGCCGACTGGATCGTGAACTGGGGAAGGGAAGTCACCTCGAGCTCCATCCATCTAGCGGCCATCCTGCAGAAAGCCCGCAAGAACGGAACCAGGGTCCTGAGCATCTGTCCGGGAGGCAGGGCCTTTCGCTCTTTTTCCGATCGGATCATGACCATTCCCCCGGGCCGGGACCGCTTTCTGGCCCTGGCCGTGCTCAAACTCCTCCAGGATTCCGGTCAACTTGACAGCAAGCAGCAGAAACAGTGCAACGGTCTGCCGGAGCATCAGGCTGTCCTGGATCAACACTCCCTGACCGAGCTTCAGGACCTGACCGGCATAAACGAAGAGGATATCCGCTTCCTGGCCGATATCTATGCTAAACGGCCGGTCGCCAGCCTCCTCGGCTGGGGCCTGCAGCGGCACCTCTTCGGCGGGGAGAATGTGAGGTGGATCAACGCCTTGGCCTGGCAAAGCGGCAACGTGGGGATAAAGGGGGCAGGAATCTACTTCAACATGTCCTCAAACAGTCTCCTGGATTACTCCTGGCTGGGTCCGACCACGAACCGGTCCCTCAGCCTGCCGGCCATCGGTTCTGAAATCAAAACGGCCGATCCGGGCATCGAGCTGGCCTGGATCGCCCGCAGCAACGTGGTCAATCAGGCCCCTGACAGCCGGCGTCTGGCCGAGGTCTTTACCGGCATCGACTGCCTGGTGGTGGTCGACGCCTTCATGACCGACACCGCAGCCTGCGCCGATCTCATCCTGCCGCCGTCCCTGATGTGGGAAGAGGAGGACCTGGTGGGCTCCTGCCTGCATTACGGCCTGCAGTACGCCGCCAGGGCGGTCTCCCCGCCGCCGGGCGTCCGCAGCGACCTCGGCATGGTCAAGGAGTTAAACGATAGGCTCGGCGGACCGGCTCACCTCCCTTCCAGACAAAGGTGCCTGGAGAACTGCTTGAGGCCCTATTCTCAAGACATCACTCTGCAAAAACTCAAAACCGACGGCTTCGCCTGGATCGAAGAGAACCCGGTGGTTTTTCAGGAAGGAACCGATCATCCGGACGGCCGCTTCCAGCTGATCACCCACATCAGTCCGGAGCCCGAGCCGGACCCGGACTATCCCCTGCGGCTGCTCAGCCTGATCAACAAGAACTTCATCCACTCCCAGGTCCTGCCGGCCGAGCACGTCCTGCCGCCCAGAGTCGAATGCCATCCCAGGGCTCCGGGCGTGCCGGAGCTCGACTTGAACCAGAAGATCTTCCTGGTCTCGCCTCTGGGCAGACTGGAAGTGGACCTGGTCTTCGACCACAGCCTGGAGACCGGAACCATTGTCTACCGCCGCGGGGACTGGATGCGACTGGGCGGGGGCGTCAACCAGCTCATCAAGGCCAGGCTGACCGACCTTGGGGTCGGAGCCGCCTATTACCAGCAGCAGGTGCGGTTGGAGAACGAGAAGAGGCAGTAAACTTTTCCTGCTTTACATGTAGAGGCCAAAGCAATCGCTGCATCTATAAGCTTGATAATTCCTTACGTTTTTTTTCTTGTCGAACAATCTTTGCAGATACAGCGTTTCTGGAGATGTTGTGCAGTCTGATGTTTCCTTTGACCGGAAACCTGCCCAAGCGAGCCATTTAAAATATTGTTATCGTTGTTGCGAACACTACGGCAACCGATACTCAAGCCGCTGCAACGGCCCTTGCATGACAAACTGAAAAGAAGTCTGCTTCATGCTCTCTCTGACCAGCGAATATAGTTGGGGTGCTTCTGAGGTAAAATCAATCGTGCCCTCAAGCTCAAGCCTGGTCTGGTCTAGTGGGTTTTCAAAACTCGCCCGGCCCTGGGCTTTTCCCTTGACCCCTCTACCGCTGAAAGCGATCTGTTCGATATCCAGCTTACGCTTTTCCAGGGCAAAATCCCCTTCTCCCTCCAACTCTCGGAGCTGGATGCCTTTTATACCAGGCGGGGCAAGCTCCAGGCTGCCCTGATTGATAGCCATCTTTCCTGAACCCGAGGTCTCCATCACGTTCCGCAGGCTGCCTTGAAGTTGCCAAACACCGGACAGGGAACCCTGCAGGCTGGACAGCACTGCAATCTTCTCGGACAGCTTCAACTCTCCCAGGTCGATATCCTGCAACTGAAAATCAAGGGCATACGACTCAGGCCCGAGCAGAGAGTCGAGCACTAAGCTTCCCTGCACCTCGCCTGAAAAGAGAGTCCCACTGAAACCTGTCCCGAGCTTCCAGGAAACAAGAGCCAGCAGCCCGGCCTTAATTTGGCCCGAATTCACGACAATTGGTGCCGCCAGGCCCAAGTCTTTGGATTCGATGCTCATCCGGGAAAAAGCGAGAGACAGCGGGAATCGATATCCCAGCTCCTCTATGCTCAGCTCGCAACCAAGCCGCTGTGAGGATTCCGCTTCTATCCGCTTGGCCAGGGTGTCATAGGGGAATCGATAGACTATGAGTGCCGTTCCGACAAAGATGCCAAACATGACATAGCCAAGAATTTTGAAAAAACGCTTCATCATCATTTCTCAATACGTCACTCTGCAGCTTGATAGGTCCCGGCCAGCAGGTCGGCTCGCAGGATGCCCGGATTATCACCGGAAGATCGGATGGTCAGGCTCTCGAAAAAAACCCCTTTCCCGGAGTATTCTACTGATTCGAGAAACTGCGACAGTTTGGCCAGACGGATCTCCTCCAGCCGCATTTGGACCATCTCTTGTCTGAGCCCCTCAGAGACACTCTTCGTGGAAGGTTTCATATATTCGATGTTTTCTTTGACATCGGCCCTTGAGGCCAGTTGCTCCAGAAAGGAAAAAAGGGTGAAGCCAGCCTCCTTTTTGTCTAGCCCGCTTCCTTGATCCCCTTTTTCTCTGGCGGCCTGCAATCTTTTCTGCAGGGACAGGAGTTCATCCAAACGCTTTGCGTTTAAATCATAGCGGTCCACCAAGTCCTGCCTGTAGTTCAAGGCCGGCACCAGCCCCCATTGCCAGCCCGCAAGGACAAGACAGACGGCCACCGCAATGTATAAGATCTGTTGTCTATTTATGCTGCCCATCACTTCTTCAGCCTCCGGCAGGCTCCGCAAGATTCAGTCTCATACTGAAACTGACCTGTTGACCGCCTTTATCCACATTGGCCCCCACGATTTCCACGTCTTGAAACATGTCCAGTGAAGACAAACGATTTTTGATTTCATCAACGGTCTTGAAATCAGGTGAGGCACCGCTGAAACGCAAACCGAGTCCGTCCAGGGAAAAAAGGTTGACTTGCAGCTGCAAGCCTTCAGGCAAACCATTGCTGATGGCCGACAAGACTTTGGTGGCCTTGACCTGCGGCTCGATCCCTGCAGATGGCCCTGAACCCAGCCCCTGAATCCTGGAACGTATGATCCCTGCATACTGCATCGGCCGAACCCCTGAGCCGGCATCCGGAGCCATGCTGGAAAAGGTCTGTTCCACTCTCTGCCTGATATCTTCAAGTTTTTGCTGTTTGAGGTAGATATCCAGGGAAAAGGAAGCAGTAAAAGACAAAAGGATAAAGCCCAGGGAAAAGACCAGAAACCTGACCTGTTTCCACTGGATCGTCTTTGTTTCTTTGTCTCCTTTGATCCCGGGCAGCAGATCGAACCTTTTTGCGCCTCGTTCCCTTTTTATCCCCAGTGCCAGCGGGATCTGAAAGATTTCTTCTTTTCCCGGCTTATCCGGATGTTCCCCTTCGAGACTTCTCCAAGTCCTGACTTCGAGACCGGTGATGGTTTCCAGGATGGGCTCAAGTGGCTCCAAGGCGCTACCGGTCCCGGTCAGAAACAGGCCGGCAGGAGAGTCGGAGTGCCCTGCCTGCATGCAGCTCAGTTTTATCTGCTGCATCATGGACTTTGCCCCGGCCCCCTGAACCAGGGACTGCACCTCCTCCGGAGAGAGGCCGCTCAGGACCTGTTGAATTTGCTCGAGATCGGCCTGGTCCTTCTCGGTAAAGAGTTCCCCGCCTATATCCCGAAGCCCAACCGGGAGATAGCGAAGAGCGAGCAGAGTTTTTCCTCGCCGCCAGACAAGGTTCGTCCTCTTCCATTCCAGATCCAGGAGCAGAAAATTGTCCAGATTCTTGACCAGAAATCTCTCGGCCAGGGTATTTAATACCGTCAGATCAAGTTCGACCCCCTGGATCGACAATCCTCCTGCTTCCAGCTGCCTGACCCATTCCTCCACCTCCTGCTTCGGGTAGAGAAGGGCAAAAACCTCCGTTCCCGGCTCCCCGGCCCGGAAGCTCAGGGCAAAGTCCCAGACATAATCGTTCAGATTGACCGGGAGGTGATTTTCCAGTTCAAACGGGAGTACTCCTTTGATCTTCTGGACATCGGCAAACGGAAACTTCAGCTTCTGGATCAAGGCTTTTTGGCTGTCCAGACCCAGTCGAGCCTGACGCTCCTTGAACCCCCTCTGCTCGATCATCTCCAGGACCCGACCGGCTGTATCTTGAATGGAATCATCCCCATTGAGCCCAAGCCGCAGGGAGCCGTCGACCCGGGGATGGCTCCGGGCCAGGCTCAGGTTGGCGATCCTGATGTCGGTGGATCCAATATGAAGGCCTAATAACGATTTTGTCATATATTTATGCCAGGAGTTTGTTTGCTCTTTTGTTCATACTTTGACATATAGTCAGATTTGCCTGAGGCAAATCTGACTATTGAACTTCATAGTGAACAACCTCGATTTCATCCTCTGCAGTCCCTCCCCTCTTGAGAACGGCGTAGGCTTTGACCGGGATGCTGCCCACGCGGGCAGTGATCAGGGCTGAAAAATAGTCGCTGGTCTTGGTGATCGAAACATTCGATAACCCGACACCAAGTTCATCTTTCACTGGTTGCCACCAGCCTTCTGTAAGAGAATCAAAATTGTTCGGATCTTGACGGTATTTCACTATATCTTGGGCAAACTCCATAGCCATGTCGTCGCTGAAGTCGGGTTTGACCAGAGCCGCCAGGATTTCGACCGGCGCGGTGTTGATATTGATTTTGCCGTCTGAGTGAACGGTCAAAAGGTCCTTCAGGCCGGGTTTTTCGTCCTGTCCATGATAGAGTTCCTGATCAATGCCCCTGATCAGGGTCAGTTCGCCAAGTGTCGACAGTTCAGCATTTTTGCACTCGTAGTCCTTTTCCTGAAAAATATAGTAATCCTTTTCAGCACCCAATTCTTCGCTCTCGGGTTCGTCATCAGCATCCAGCCAGTCCTTTAGCGAATACAGAATTTCTTCGATCCGCTCAGGCTCCAGGGAAAAAACCTCATTATGCAGAAGACGGGCCAAGACTTCCCTGTATTCAATTCGGTAGTTGCCGTTTTCATCCACCAGAGCATTTATCGGGAATTTCCCCTGTTCATCTACAAGGGTCGCGTTCAGCTCTCCAGTCGTGAATAAAGGCGGCTCTACCTCTTCCTGGTCCAGAAACCCCGCCCAAAACTCCCCATAATGATCTGATTTTGAATTTTCTTCTTCCTGATCCATCTCCTGGTCCCTGGTCAGGAGGTATTTGGTGAACTCCAGGCCGGACCGGGCCAGAGCCCGGCCCTGGACCGAGGCGGCGTATATCTTGGAGCTCGTAGCCTCGACCTGCATCTGATGCATGCTCTCCAAGACCATAACCACCAGCACACTGATGATCAACAGGACCAGGACCAGGATCGAACCCTGCTGCTCTGGTTGATCCTTTTCCTTTTTCCGATTCTTCTTTTTTCTCATATGAAACTAGATTTTTCTTTCTCCGTCACCCCAGTTTAGGCTGGGGACCAGTTCATACACTTTCAGTCTGGATTCCGGCCTTCGCCGGAATGACGGGGCGGGGTGACTCAAAGTTTCTTTTTTGATCAAACTGGCAATTATAAACTTCAACCCAACTACATAACAGCCTGGCTGAATATTCTTATATAAATTAATTAATTATATGTCAGATTTGCCAGAGGCAAATCTGACCTCTGACTTCTCTCTTCTGTATTCATTGTTGTCCGCTTTCAGATTCATCCTGCTCCTTGCCTATAAAGAAAACAGAGGCGAACTCTCTGGACTTGTCCTTGTCCGCGAGGGTGAAACGCACGGCAATGGAAGCCGGCCTACCCTTATCTTCTGCGCCAAGGAAGCCCCTGTTCCAGTTTGACTCCGGCAGGCTGTCCTCATCCTTGAAGAATTCGATCTCAAAGGCTTCAATGCTGCGGCTTAAGGTGATGGATTGCTTGTCACGCTCTTCGCCCCCTACCAGGGCATGGGTGGTTTCCTGGCGGATGAGTCGGTACAGCTCCTGTTCGTTTTCGCTGGGAGACAAAACATAGCTGATGCGGTTGACCTGTCGTTTCGGGAAAGCAGGATCAAAGCTCAGACCTGCGGTGGAGGAAAATTCCAGGACGGTTTGCTCCTCAAACAAATCAGCCCCGGGTTCTTCTCCACTGAACAGGGTGCTGTTGGTGTCCTTCTCAGCCTCGTCCCCGCTGGGGCGGTAGAGGGACTCCAGGTCAGAACCGAGGCGCAGCACGATGGTTCGTCCGACCTGCCCCAAGCTACTCTGCTCTTGCACTTTTTCAGCGACCCCGGCTACTCTGGAAAAAACAGTAAACAGGACGGTAAAGGCGATGGCGGTTATGGACAAGGCCACGAGAATCTCCAGCAGGGTGAATCCTCCGGACCCATGACTGAATCGAGCTTTAAGCTGATCTAACTCCTGGTTTCGCGACAAGGACCTCCGGTTCCCCGATTCCAGGAAACAACCAACTGGCCTCATGTCAGTCACCATCCTTCAGGAAGAGCTCTTCCAGGGCCAGCACCGGTTCCGAAGAATCAGCCCTGTAGATATCCAGCCTGATCAGCAGCAATTCCCCTTGTTCAGCTGGGATTTCCTCAATTTCCCAGCGATAGGCAGGGTGGCTTTCAAACTCTCCGCTGAAGCGCAGCATGTTCTCCAGTCCGGTCTGCCTGATTCTGGCCAGTTGATCACCACCCAGGGCAGTCGCCACAATCCGGTTTTCGGAAGCAAGGAGATGGTCCTGAACCATGAGCACAGATTTCATGACCGCGATCAGCGAGATGGACATGATACTCAAGGCGACCAGCACCTCAAGCAAGGTAAAGCCTGCAAAGGATGTCCCTGATTTCATGAAACCGATCCCGGGGAACGGGTCTCTTCTGTCAGCAGCCTTGGTGAAACAGCCTGCAGGGTTACGGCCAGGTAGGCACCCGAATCCAGGGTCAGGAAGAACCGGCATTCTTCGGCCAGTCCCTGGGGCAGGAAGGCGATGCTGACCACACCACTGGTCTGCAGCTCTTTGCCCGGTTTCTGCAGGCCGTACAAACCGGTAGCCCCTTTTAAAAAAGTCTTCTTTTCTATTCCCCTGTCTTCATCCTGCCTGTCCGATTCGATCCAGTACCGCCCTGCGCCGGCGCCGTCCATCTCCACAAACAAGGTCCTTGTCTCTTGCCTGACAATGGATGTATTGCGAATCTGATTCAAGAGCCCCTGCAGGAACCTGATATTCATCTTGCGATCACTCTGGGCAAAACCAGAATCGAAACCGGAAAGAGTCAGGCCCACGGTCAGAGAGAGGATCACCAGGACGACCAGGATCTCCATCAAGGTGAATCCGGTGCGGCTATTGAATCTCCCAGTTGCCGATATCCTCATCAAAGCCGTCCCCCCCTTCCTTTCCATCCGCGCCTAAGGACAACAGATCAAAATCTTCGTGCTCACCAGGGTAGATATAGATGTACTCATTTCCCCAGGGATCCTTCGGGATCTGTGAGATATAGCCTTTTTCCGGGTAATATTTGAGTTCCTGGCCTCCGCTCGGTTTGCTGACCAGGGCCTGCAGACCCTGTTCTGTGGACGGGTAAAAACCGTTGTCCAGCTTGAACTGTTTGAGGGCCATGGAGATATTTTCTATCTGCATTTTGGCCTTGACGACCCTGGCCCGTTCCGGTTTGTCCGTTAATCTGGGCACGATGAGCCCGGCCAGGACCCCGAGAATGACAATGACCACCATCAGCTCGATCAGGGTGAACCCTTTTTCCCGTTCAGTTTTTTTCATCTGAGACCTCTTCGTATAATATCCTGTAAACATACCGCAATTTATGCCAACTTCTGGTTTAGCTATTGCACCAGCTGACTCATGTCAAAGATGGGCAACAGGACCGCCAGAACCACAAAACCGACGATTCCGCCCAGTACCAGGATCATAACCGGTTCCAGCAGGGATGTCAGCATGGCCAGTTTGTTGGTCACATACTCTTCACTGGTCTGGGCGACCTTCAAGAACATGGTGTCCAACTGACCGCTCTTTTCCCCGGCCGCGACCAACTGGATCATGGTGGCCGGAAAAATTTCTCCTTTTTGCATCGTCTTGGCAACCGAGCTCCCCTGGCTGACCTCGTTGATCACCGAGTCCACGTTCTGCTGCAAGACCGTGTTGCCGGTCACATTCCTGACTATCTGCAACGACTGCAAAAGGGTAACTTCGTTTTTCAACAACGTACCCAGGGTATGACTGAAACGGCCGATGACAATGCTGTGCACGATGGGTCCGATCAGAGGCAGCTGCAGAACCCTCCTGTCCAGAAACAGTTTCCCCCTGGGGGTCGCCTGAATCCGCTTGAAAACGACCCACGCGGCCACGATTGCTATGGGAAAAAGCCACCAGTAGTGGTGGAGCAGGTCGCTGATCTGAATGAGGACCAACGTAGGCAAGGGCAGGGCCTGCTCGAAATCCAGAAATATCTGAGAAACCTTGGGCACGACATAGGACATCAGGAAAAAGATGACCCCCAGACTGACCAGTAAAATCAGGACAGGGTAGGCCAGACTGGACTGGAGTTTCCGTTTCAGTTCCTGCTGCTGTTCGCTGAATTCAGCCAGTCTCTCCAGGACCAGCTCCAGGGTGCCGGAACTCTCTCCGGCTTTGACCATGGCTGCAAAGAAAGCAGGGAAGACCTGGCCCTGTTCTTCAAAAGCCGCAGACAGGCTGGTTCCGGAGTTGACACGTTCCCGTATCTGGACAAAGACTCGATGCAGCGATCCTTTTCGGGCCTGCTCCAGGACACTGTCCAGGCAAACAGCCAGAGGCAGACCGGCGGACAAGAGGGTGGCCAGTTGACGGATCACAACGACCAGTTCCCCCTGATTGACCCTGCTCAGGAATGAGAATTTAGGTTTTTTCTGCGAAGCCTTAGATCCGGGTGAGGTGACAATCTGGATGTGACTGGGGTAGAGGTTCCGACCACGAAGTTTCTCCAGGGCCAAGCGGCTGGTCTCGGCATTGACCTCTCCTTTTTTTTCCCTTCCCTTAGGGTCTAAAGCTGTATATTCATAAACAGGCATGATCTTAATTCAGACTTCGTACACCTGTACCAATTATGAGAGTTAATTGCTTGAAATGACTGATTTGACTTCAAAATTGAACATAATATCGAAATTCGAATTTCGTGCTTAAATATCCATTTTTGCGCCTTCAGATCTTGAATCTGAAGGCGCAAAAATGGATATCAGACCTGGGTCACCCGGAAGACCTCGTCCAGCGTGGTCAGACCCTGGAGTACCTTCTGCACACCGTCCTGGCGCAAGGTGAGCATCCCTTCTTCTCTGGCCTTTTTTCTGATGACATTGGATTCCGATGTCTTCAGGATCAGCGACTGGATCGTTTCGGTTACCTGTAAGAATTCAAAGATCCCACTACGGCCCTTGTAGCCCGTATTCATACAGAAATCGCACCCGGTGGCCGTAAACACGGGACCATCGAAATTCACGTCTTCCTGATCAAGCACCTCTTCCTGAATCAGGCCTGGATCGATCTCCTGCTTGCATTTGGGGCACAAGGTGCGGATCAAACGCTGGGCCAGAATGGCCTGGACCGAAGAAGAGACCAGAAAGGGTTCGATCCCCATGTCGATGATGCGGGTTATGGCCCCGGACGCGTCATTGGTGTGCAGCGTGGAGAAGACCAGATGCCCGGTGAGGGCCGCCTGTATGGCGATTTCCGCGGTTTCCTGATCCCTTATCTCTCCCACCAGGATCACGTCGGGATCTTGCCTGACCATGGAGCGCAGCCCACTGGCAAAGGTCACCCCGATCTTGGAGTTGACCTGCATTTGCCCGATTCCGTTCAACTGGTACTCTATGGGATCCTCAATGGTCAGGATATTCTTGTCCGGAGTGTTAATTTCATTCAAGGCCGAATACAGTGTCGTTGTCTTCCCGCTTCCGGTAGGGCCGGTGACCAGGATGATGCCGTGAGAGATCCGTATCAACTTCTTCAACAGAGCCATGTTTGCGGAAGCAAGGCCGATCTCCTGGAGGTTGAGGACCCTGAGGTCCTTTTCCAGAATTCTCAGAACAAGCCGTTCGCCAAAGGCCGTTGGCAGGGAAGAAACCCTGAGATCAATCTCTCTGTTGCCTATTCTGATCTGGATGCGTCCATCCTGAGGAACCCGTTTCTCAGCGATATTCAGTCCCGCCAGGATCTTGACCCTGGAGGCCACTGCCGGATGGAGCCTTTTCTGCAGATTGAGAATGTCATAGAGGACCCCATCCATGCGGTAGCGGACCTTGAGATCGTTCTGGTAGGGCTCGATGTGGATGTCGCTGGCCTGATAATGCACCGCCTGGGAGAGGATATGATTGACCAGCTTAATAATGGGGGCTTCGCTGGTCTCGTCCAGAAGATCGGCCTCGGACTGCTCTTCTATCTCGGCTATGAAGCCTTCATCTTCATCCAGGTCCTGAATGATATGTTCCGCCCCGTTGCTGACCTGGCCGTACGCTTGGTTAATGGCTGCAATGATTTCTGCGCTCGGGCTCAGGACCACTTCCATCTGATCGCACCCCAGCATGGTACGCAATTGATCCGATGCTTCCAGGTGCAAAGGATCGCTGATGGCCACCAGCAGCTTCTTGTTGTCGAGGCTGATGGGAAACATGGCGTTTTTCTTCAAGAAATGTATTGGGATGTCCCGGATCGGCCCTGAGGAAACCTCCGCTTCCGTGAAACTCTCTTTAACCACGAAGCCGGCTTCTCTGGCCCAGAATCTGAGCAAATCAGTCTCAGAAATGATTTCCTGCCTGATCAAGGCCTGGGAAAAGCTCTCGCCGTTCACACCCTGGAACTGCAATCCGTCCAGATGTTCGCGACTGACAATTCCCGATTTCTCCAAAGCATCTATAAAAGGTTTCAGTTGCGTGGATTGAGTTGTCATACTTGTCTGTTGTTTATACATCCTGTTTACTTCAAAGCGCTGAAAACAATGAACTCATCAGGAATGGGCTTGATCCGTCCATCCTTTTCAAAACGCAGTTTACTGAGGTATCTGGATTTATTATAAGTTATCTTTTCGGCATCCGCCTGGTCCTGAACGATATTCGGCGTGATGAAAACCATTAGATTAGTTTTTTCCGCCTGATTATCGGTGTTTTTAAAAAAATGCCCTAAAATGGGAATATCGCCAAGCCCCGGCACCTGACTCTTTGTGTTGGAAGTCCTTTTCTCCATCAACCCGGCAATGACCACTGTCTGGCCATCCTTGACCGTGACTGTGGTCTCAGCGGTTCTCTTCCTGGTGATCGGGGTCTGGGTATCGAAATCAACATTGGGATCGATGCGGCTGACCTCCTGGAAAAGGTTGAGTTTGACCCAGCCCTGATTATTGATAAGAGGCGTGACCTTCAGGGTCACTCCGACGTCCTTGTACTCGAAGTTGGTGAACTCCTGGTTCGTTCCGGTTTCGCCCTGCAGGCTCGTGATAAAGGGTCGATTTTCGGCGATGACCACCTGGGCTTCCTCGTTTTCCATGGTCATCAGCTGGGGGGTTGAAATGATCTGAACGTTGTTGTCGGACTGGGAAGCCTGCAAAAAGGCGCCCAGCCCGTAAAAGGTCCGTTCTTCCCCGTTAATTGTAGCCGTAAATGGCAATCCCAGCATTCCCAGGGACAAAGACCCCCCCCGGGTAAAGGTGTTGCTTATCAAGTCCGTAGCCTGGCTGTCGAAATTGAAATCTTCACCGAATGGCGGGGAGTTGACCTTGCCAAAGAGTATATTCTCGTCATTCGTGGCCTGCTCGGAAAAATTCCAATCGACTCCAAGGCTTAGCCTGGTATCCGTGCTCACCTCAATGATGGCCGCCTCCACAAAGACCTGTTTCCTGGGTTTGTCCAGCTGCTTGATAATGGGCATCAAGGTTTCCAGTTCCTTGGGTTGGGCAATGATCACCAGACTGTTCGACGGCTTGTCGGCGACGATGGACACATTTTTGGAGATAACGGCTTCCTCCTGTTCCTCAGGCTTATACCCGGCCAGGGAGCTCAAGACCTTGGCCAGCTCTTCGGCCTGGGAATTTTCCAGAGGAATGACCTGAATATTACTCAGGTTCTTGGGAGTGGGCCGGTCCAGCTCCTGCACTAGTTGCTTTATCCTGTCCGTCTGGGCTTTGTCGGCCAGAATAATGAGGGAGTTGGTCCTTTCATCAGGGACTATCTTGAAGGGGCCTTGCTGGAGTCCCTCTGCTTCCTGTTTTCCGGTTGCAAGCAAGTTGGACATTTTCTGGGCGATTTTCTCGGCAGAGGCATTGTCCAGGACAATCAGGGAGATGATGCCAAATTCCGGTTTGACGTCAACGGCTTCTATAATCTGGTACAAACGATTCACATTGGTTTCATAGTCGATAAGGATCAGCATCTCCGTGGGTTGGTACCCCACCAGGAGTCCCTGCTTGGAGACCATGGGCACCAGAATTTTGCGGAGTTGATTGGCCGAGGCATAGTCCAGGGGGATGATCTGGGTGATCACCCGTTCATCGAGGCTCGCTGGAAAGTCCACCTTTTTTCGAGTCTGGACGTTTTTCTGCCTGGATTCCACGGTGCGGACGATCTTGATCACCTCACCGGCTGGGACAGTGGTGAAGCCGTTGACCTCCAGGACCGACTCAAAGACCTTATAGGCCTCGGGAACGCTAATGGGCGACGGTGAGAGGATGGTCACCTTGCCCTGGACCTTCTCGTCAACCACAAAATTTTTCCCGGTCAATTTGCTGATAAACTTGATGAAAACCTTAAGGTCCACCTGATCAAAATCCATATTGACCATTTTTTGATTTTCATTGTTCTCGGCAGCCGGGGCCGACGCAAAGCCGCAGAGGACAAAGAGGGCTGTGAACATGAAGAGCAAAACAGAAAGTTTCTTCCCTCTATGTGGTGGCAGCATCAATTTTTCCCCCAATGTCCAATTTCAGGCTTCGTACAAAAAATTCGGAGGCTCAATTTGGATATCATTGCAGATTATATTCGATATTCATGTTTTGACCTTTCCGCTTGATCCTGAGCTGAACAGAATCCCTGTTCTTCATCTCCTCGGCCAGATCCAAAATCATTTGCGGATTGGTCAGCTCAAAATCGTCTGTACCCAGAAGGATATCCCCGTCCTGGAGGTGAAGCCGGTCGAAGAGGCTCCCGTCTTTTATCCGGCTGAGCTGAAAACCCTGTGGTTTTCCCTTTTGAATAAACGGCCTGATTCTGGCGCTCTGCAACAACGAGTTCATACTGGACATGGCTGATTGAACATAGTCCCTGTCCACGGAAAAGGATACCTGTTGCGCTTCAGATGCCAAGGGACCTTCCGGCTGTCCTGTCTTGCTCTGCATGCTTTTGCGAACCTGATAATCAATGGACAGCATTTTATCTTCTTGGCCGTCATGGATAACGACATTGTTTCGTAATATCTTCTTGATGGTCGCTCCCTGGATCTGATCACCAGTAACATACATTTTTTGTTCGCGTTTTTTCTTATTCTCGATGATGGCTATGTTGGATTCATCGGACTTAATGATGGTCCCCAACAAAATCAGGTTTTGGAAATCATCCGCCAAGGGGATCTGTTCCAGAGCCACCTCTTTTTTTTCTTCTTCCGAAGGTTCATAAGGGCTTCCGCCAAAGATATTACGTTCAACGATAACCTGGCTGTCCCCTGCTGTCTGTTCCAGATCATTGGCCTTTTTTTCCGGACCGCCCTGTTGCTGGCGACTGACAAGACCGGTATAATCCGGTGACAGGTTATATTCGAGCCAGCTGTTCAGACCGTTTGTCAGAAAAAAGACGCAAATGAAAATGACCAGCAGATTACGCAGCAGCAATACCGAACCCGAGGGTTTAAAAAGCAGCGTCTGGACAAGACTGTCCATACTTACTCACACAGGCCCTGCTTGAGCAGCTTGTTGTAAAATTCACACAAACCGGCACTGCAACCTGACTCCAAGTCTTGACAACCCTTAACAGAATCACCGAGATTGATTCTGACAATCCCTCTGTTCAGGTACGCAGGGGCATGGTTGGGATCGATTTCCAGAGCCCGGTTATAATCCGCAATCGCCTGATCGATTGCTCCCATGTTTTCGCGCGCAATTCCCCTGTTGAAATAATAGTCTGCCTGGGAAGAGCTCAGATAGATTGCCTGGTTCAGATCCTGGAGAGCAAGCTGGTACTGTTTCAGACTGAGTTCAGCAACAGCTTTTGAGTTGTAAGCCCGAGCCATTTGAGGATCAAAGTGAATTGCTTTTTTGAAGTACTGAATTGACTGATGCCATTTCTTATCCTTCAAGTAAACAAGCCCTAAATTATAGAACAATTCCGGTTCATCGCCGGCAATACCCACAGCCTTTTGTAAATCACTGACTGCTTTATGAAATTTCTCTCCCTCGACATAGAGGGCGGCCCTGTTGGTCAGAGCCGGCACCATTTGCGGGTTCAGTTCAAGGGCTCGGCTATAGTCCTTCAGGGCTTTTCCGATACGCTCGGTTCGGCTGTAGCACAAGGCCCGGTTGTAATAGAGCCTGGCGTTGTCGCTGTCCCTGCTCAGGGCCTGAGAAAAGGCCTTGATCGCCAGTTCGTACTTCCCCTGGCTGAAAAGACGCAAGCCTTCCTCATTCAAAAAAGCCTTATCGTCAGGGCCGGAATCAGCCGGTACAGAATTCATCCCTGCACAGGCACTGATTATCAAAAGCAAAAGAAAAACAATGAGTATCCGCACTTCAGACAGCAAAATACAACCTCGCTTCCTCAAAAACAGCCCATACGAATTTGTGGAGTCTGCACAAAACGTGCGTCAAATTGTTGACCCAGAGAGTATGTCATTAATATAATGAGATTTGCCAGCAGAAACCATCGTCTCCCACTAAACGACTCCATGCAGAACATGTCATTTTTTTTGACGTATCGACCAACCCCAGAACCTTCAGGGAAATACCCATGCAAAAATCATACCTATACAGATCCAACTTAGCTTTTTGTGAAATTTTGACTCTCAGGTTCATCTTCCGAAAGCTGGTCGCTTGGAAACTACATCTGCCATTTCGACTTTTCGGCCTCCGTCTTGTTTTTGGTAACAGGAAACCAGCAATGATGCAATCTTGTAAAAGAGTCCCAGTGTTAGACTCGATAAAAATCATCAAATAGTTTTGCGTTGGAGTCAATAAAAAAACACACGCTTGCAGCTTTAAATATCCCCCTGAAGAAGGGGATTAACAGCCCAAATCGTGTCTTGCCTTGAACAGGATTTGTTGCTAATGAGAAAAAGGCAATCCATCTTGAGGTTTATCCATGTACGAAAACCACTTCGGCTTCACTGAAAGACCGTTTCAGCTCGTGCCGAATCCGGCCTATCTGTTTTTGAGCAAAAGCCATGAAGAAGCCTTGGCCCACTTACGCTACGCTGCCTCGCAAGGAGATGGTTTCGTGGAGATCATCGGCGAAGTGGGTACGGGCAAGACCACTCTGTGCAGAGCCTTTTTGGACGGGCTGGGCTCAGAAACCGAAGTGGCCTATATTTTCAACCCCAAACTGACCCCTGCCCAATTACTCAAATCAGTCAACGACGAGTTGAACATTTTCTCCGAATCTGAGACCACCACAGAACTGACCATTAATCTGAACAAATTTCTGCTCCAAAAAAAAGCCGAAGGCAGACCGGTAATCCTGCTTATAGATGAAGCCCAACACCTGAGCCAGGACACCTTGGAGCAGCTCAGGCTCCTCTCCAACCTGGAAACATCCACCAGTAAGCTGATCCAGATCATCCTGGTCGGACAACCAGAACTTGGCATGCTTCTCGATTCTCCTGCCATGCGACAATTGAGACAGCGTATTACCTTGAGTCGTCACTTGAGGCCGTTGAATTTTTCCGAAACCTACGATTACATTCAGCACCGGCTCTGGATCGCCTCCAGAAATGCCAAGTCCATCATCACCCCCTGGGCCTGTTTTGCAGTGTATCGTTTTTCCCGAGGCGTGCCTCGTCTGATAAACATTGCCTGTGACCGGGCCTTGCTCACCGCTTTTGGAGCAGGACATGTCCGGGTGACTAGGCCCATGGCCAGAAAAGCCATCTTGGAGCTGCGCGCTCGCAAACGATTTAGTCCAGGAGCTTTGATCTTTGGAAAGAGCCCTATGGTGTTGACCAGCCTGACTGTTTGCCTCTTTATTGTGTACCTGTTGCCATTTTCTTTTTTTTCAGAGCAAAACACCATAACCGAAGACCTGAAACCGGCTTTTCAGGCAAAAGCGGGGCCTGGTTTCCGAAAGTCCGTTTCCCGGGTATATATGAACCCCTCAAAAGATTCCGGATTAAAGGGCAAAACCGAGAATCGCAGTCTCGATCCCAAAGGAAACGAACCCCCGCCGGCAGCAGAGCCTCCACCCAGGACTCTCCCAAAAAACCTGGCCGCATATCTCAAAGAAACAGACCCCTTAAAATCCAGGTCCCTGGCCATGCAGGCCGTGCTCGACAAATGGCGGATCAGGGATTTTAACAGCCAGGCAGGCAGCGAACTTGAAGATGACGGTGAATTTTTCCGCACAGGCGGGGATCAAAATGGGCTTCTAACCCTGCACATCAAAGGGGACCTTGATCTTCTCAAGAATTTCAACCTGCCGGCAATCCTGAAGTGCTCCCTCCAGGGCCAGAGCTCACCTTACTTCGTCGCTCTGACCGAACTAAACAAGGAAAGACTCATATTCGAGTCGTTTGATCCCTATTTGAAGATCCAGGCCGATCCGGATCAACTCCAGACCTACTGGAAGGGAGAAGCCTACATTTTCTGGAAGAACTTTTACAGCCTGGAAGGTACGATTACTAAGGGACACCCCCCAGAATCCTTGATAAATTTGAAACGCCTGTTGCGAGAAACAGGTTTTCAAGATCTTGGAGAAAGCGCTGCCTTCAATGATGGGGTTCGAAAGGCCGTGCAAAGGGTTCAGGCTGCCAACGGCCTTCAAGAAGACGGCCTGGTGGGGCCCCGGACAAAAATCGTGCTGTACAACGAGCTCGAATCCCTTCAGATTCCGCATCTGGTCAGCACTACAGGGAATATGGAGGCAAAGCCGTGAGCTCCATTCTTAAGGCCCTTAAAAAAGTGGAAAAAGAAACAACCACGTACTCCGAAACATATCCGTCACCTCCGCCCGAGACTTGGAACTCCGGAAACCATTGGCTTTTCAGTCCCAAACAAAAGCGGTCTTCTTTTTCCAGTCTCCTGCTTCTGGTTCTCATTGCACTCCTTGGAGGTGGTATCTGGAATCATATGAAGCATCGCGAAAGAACGGTTATGCAGCAACAAGCTTTTAAGGAAGAGCAAGTACGAGCATTGGTCTCAAATGACAGGCAAACGGTCATGGAGAAAAAACTCAACTCTTCGCCATCCCGGCCTGTTAAAAATGAAAAATCCATCTCCGCCTCCGGCTCTGAAGATCCATGGCCGGATAACGTCAAAAGGGTCGCCGGGCTCGAACCTTCCAGTCCCCGGCCACAGCCTGAAACAAGCCCCGCCCAAGCCGACCGAGAACATAAGGATCACCGTCCTGCAAAACCCAAAGAAAGCATATCCCGCACGTCCACACCTTCTGCTGCACCTTTTGAGGCCCTAAGCCAACAAAAGAAAAGCGGCTTTACCCTTCAAGCCCTGGTCTGGAGCCAGGAGGCCGCCGAGTGCTGGGCCATGGTCAACGGACGATCGGTCAGAGTCGGCGACTTTGTCAACCAGGCCAAGGTTGCCCATATAGGCCAAGGCCATATCGTCTTTGAGAAAAATGGAAAGAGGTGGAAACACCCTTTTCAATAATCCTCCGTCCCTTTTATATTGTTTTTGCCAGGGGTCATTGCTATACTCAGCCTATGGCTCTGCGCAAAGTCATCTTCGTCATCGTCATTTCGGTCCTCTTCCTGTCGGCCCTGGCCGGCGGCCTTGTCCTGTTTTACCTGACCCATCCGGCGTCCCTCAAACCGATCCTGGAGAACCAATTATCCAAAAGGATCGGGGTCAGGGTGCGCCTGGATTCCCTGGACTACAGTTTCTCCCCCCTGTCCGTCGAGATCCGCGGGCTGAAAGCCGGGACAGATCCTGCCTCGGAGTCCGGCCTATCTGCCACCGCCTCGGACCTGTCCTTCGATATGCAGCGCAGAGGTGATTTCGGTGACAAGACCCTGGTTATACATCCCGAGATCGCCGGCTTTTCCCTGACCCTGGGTCCTGGTTTCGATCCCTCCGGATTGTGGACCGAGGACAAGGGCTCTTCCTTCTGGGGGCGAAGGGCGGCCGATCTGGCAGGATTGTTCCTGTTTCAGGACATACGCATCGGCAGTCTCCGCCTGGACCAAGGACGGGTTAAGGCCGATCTCCGGGGCCTTAAGGTCCGCTTTCAGGAAATCACGGCCGTGCTCACGGCTGAGGAGCGCCTCCGCTTTACCTCCCGGGGCAGCCTTTCCTGGCCAAAGCAGGGCCTGCGCTTGCAGGCCTCCTCCCTGGAGATGAGCACCTCCAGCCGTATCTCCTGGTCCGAGCCTGACCTCGAGGCAGTTTTCCGGATCAAAAACGGGACCTTTAAGAGTCCTTATCTGGAAGCGACTTCTCTAAATCTGGAGACGGACCTCGGCTACGAAGGGAGATCCGGAGCCCTGATGCTGAACAGCCTGAACCTGGATGCCACGGGGGTCCGCTCCGGCCGGCCGGCTCTGGAGGGCCTTGTCCCAAAGCGCCTGCAAGTAAAGGCCCGGGCCGGAATAAAATTCGAAGAGGGCGGTGTTTCCGTGGACCCCTTCTGCCTTTCGGCCGGAGAGCTTTTTGATGTGAGGGGCCGGCTCCGCTTCCAAGACCGCGGCCGTCCCGAGCTGAGACTGAGCATCGACAAGGCCGGCATCCGCTCGGACAAGATCTGGGCCGGGCTTGCCCGAACCTTTGGTGATCGTTTCCAGCGGCTCGAGTTCAGCGGCCCGGTGGATCTCCAGGGGGATATCCACGG
>JAIPER010000257.1 GCA_021737115.1 Desulfohalobiaceae bacterium | reverse complement strand
AGATCTCCTGGTCATCGAACCGTTGCTCGCAAAGGGCCATAAACGGGAATTGCTGCTCTGCATTGCTCTGCTCGCCGCCTCTGTCTGTCTGCCTCTGCATCGTCTTGCCCCCTGCATTGAAATAAGCTATCGTTTCCACCGGTCATTACTGCCTTACGGTACGTGAATTGAAACACAACGCAGTATAGGAGAATTGCAGCAGGTACGCAAATGACGGTCCATCAGCTTAAAAAGAAACTTACCTCTTTGCTCGGGCAGGACAATGTCCTGGCCTCCCGGGAGGATCTTCTCTGTTACGCCTATGACGCCACAAAACGGGTCCATGTCCCCGAGATAGTCGTTTTCCCGGGCTCTGTCCAAGAGGTGTCCGGGATCTTTCGTATCGCCAGCCAGGCCCGGACCCCGGTGGTGCCCAGGGGAGCGGGCAGCGGCATGACCGGCGGGGCCCTGGCGCTGCAGGGGGGGATCGTTCTGGCTATGAACCGCTTCGACCAGATCCTGGAGATCGACGAAGACAATCTGGTGGCTGTGGTCCAACCCGCGGTGATCACCGGCCGGCTGCAGCGGGTCGTGCAGGAAAAGGGCCTGTTTTATCCGCCTGATCCGGCCAGTCTGGATTTTTCCACGTTAGGGGGCAATATCGCCGAAAACTCCGGAGGCCTTCGGGCCGTCAAATACGGGGTGACCAAGGACTATGTCCTAGGCCTGGAGGTGGTCCTGCCCAGCGGGGAGGTGATTCAGACCGGGTCCAAATGCGTAAAGGACGTGGTGGGCTACAATCTGACCCAGCTCCTGGTGGGCTCGGAAGGGACCCTGGGGGTGGTCACCAGGGCGATCCTGAAGCTCCTGCCCCTGCCTGAAGCCAAACAGACCCTGAGCGCGGTCTTCCCGGATATCCACGGGGCCGGGCGGACGGTCTCCGAGATCATCAGGCGGAAAGTGATCCCGGCGACCATCGAGTTCCTGGACAAAAACGCCCTGTGGTGCGTGGAGCATTATCTGCAGCTCGGATTGCCCGAGTCCGCAGGCGCTTTTCTGCTGATCGAGGTGGACGGGGATCCGGCCATCCTGGAAAAAGAGATCAGGCAGGTGCAAAGCATCTGTGAAGCCAACCAGGCCCTGAAGATCGAGGTCGCCCAGGACGAAAAAGACCAGGAACGGCTCTGGAAGGCCAGAAGGTCGGTTTCCGCTTCCATGGCCCACTACGGGGCCTTCAAGAAGATCAATGAGGATGTGGTGGTTCCCAGGGCCTCGATTCCTGAATTTATCAAGAATGTTCAGGAGATTTCCCGAAGATTCGACGTCCCGGTCATCAATTTCGGTCATGCCGGGGACGGGAACATCCACGTCAATGTCCTGGTCATGAAGCCGGAAGACGAACCCAGGTGCCATGAGGCGGTGGAGGAAATCTTCGCAAGGACCGTAGAATTGGGCGGCAGGATCTCCGGGGAGCACGGCATCGGCGTCAGCAAGCGGGATTATATCGCAAAGAACCTGGAACCCGGTGTACTGGAGTTGATGAAAGCCATCAAGAAGAGCTTTGATCCGCACAATATCCTGAATCCGAACAAGATGTTCCCCTAATCAGAATTTCCCAGTCGGCAAGCCGACGGGGAAATTCTGATTCTAAAATGAATGAAAAAAGACGGTCCATCAAGGAACTTTTGCAGCAGGAAAGCGGGGGTTGCTGTAAAATGATTCGAGACAAAAAAGAGGCAAAAGACTGGGAACTGCTCCACTCAACTGAAGATCCGGTCAAGCGAAGAGCGCTCTTATCCTCCATTGTATCAAGGCGCTTAGAGGAACAGGGTTTTCCAAAGCCGATAATTGTTGGCGGGGAAGCATTGGAGATCTATTCTTCCGGGCAGTTCACGACAGGGGATATTGATATCAAGGCTCCGTTGGAAGAACTGAGATCCATTTTGTCCGATATGGGGTTTGTTCACCTGAAAGAACGAGCCGGACATGAAGATTTGAAAGACAGCCTGGATGAAATTTTGGATCTCAAAGACTCAGGGGAGCGAGAAGAACCTTTTTCCACAAATTGAAGAAAACCATGTACACGTATGACGATTTGAAAAAGCAAAACAAGGCAATCAAGATCAGGCTTTTTCTGGAAGGCAAATGGCGGCCCGGGAGACATTATGCCCGGAGAAAACCGAGAAAACCGGAAGAACTTCAGATGTTCATGCAAAGAGCCATGGACCGGATGAACAAATTTCCACCTCGCTGGATAGACGACAGGAAACTTATTTTGCCGTATTTTTATGATCCTAAAGGGAAATAGAACATTTTCACCCTATTCTCATATCGTCTCCCGTTTATTTCAGACGGTCAGTTTGTTACCATGAACCGGCAGCCCCCGGCGGTTTTTTTGCCTGGGGGGTAAGGGTTTCAAACAGCCGGTTTTCAACTAATCCCCGGCCAGACGCTGTAATTCATGTTTTAAGACCTTGCCCATAGTGTTTCTGGGCAGGTGATCAACAATGAAGAACTGTTTCGGACACTTCCATTTATGCAGATGTTCCCGGCAGTAGGCCTGCAGTTCGTCCGTCTGAATAGTTGCCCCGGGATGGGGCACCACAGCGGCCGCGACCCTTTCTCCCAAGGTTTCGTCCGGGAGCCCGAAAACGGCTGATTCAAAAACCGACTCCAGCTGATTCAAGCGGTTTTCGATTTCTTTGGGCGAGATGTTTTCTCCTCCGGAGATGATGATGTGCTTCAAGCGGTCTGTCAAATAATAATAACCCTCTCCATCTTTTTTTCCCAGATCTCCGGTTTTGAACCAGCCATTATGAAAAGCCGCAGCGGTTTCTGAAGGTTTGTTCCAGTACCCCGGACTGATGGAAGGGCCTTTGAGCCAGATTTCTCCGATCTGCCCGGTTTGCAGGTCGGCTCCTGTTTCCGGGTCGACAATGCGTACCTGCAGACCCGGCAGGGGGAGGCCGATTGAGCCCGGTTTTTTGACGCCATGCAGGGGATTGGAAAAGTTCATTCCGGTCTCGGACATGCCCTCCCGCTCCACCGGGGGCTTGCCCAGCATTTGTTGGATCCGTTCAAACTCGGCCGGCTTGAGGGGGGCGGAGCCTGACGTCCACAAACGGATGTGCTGAAAGGCCTCCGGTCCATGCTCCAGGCTGTCCAGGAGCTTGGTATACATGGTGGGGACCCCCATGAATAGAGTGCAGGCAGGATCCTTGGAGCGAAGAAATGTCAGGACTTCATCCGCCTGAAAACGGTCCAGCATGGCCACTGAGGCTCCGGTGAGCAGACAGGTGGTCAGGGCAAAGCAGAGGCCGTGCACATGAAACAGGGGCAGGGCGTGCAGGAGCCGGTCTTCGGGGCCGATCTCCCAGATTTTGCTCACGTTCAGGGCGTCATGGGCCAGATTGGACTGGGTGAGAATCGCTCCTTTTGGAGGGCCGGTGGTGCCCGAGGTGTAAATGATCAAGGCTGGATCGTCAGGATGATGCTCAAGCCCGCTTTTTCGAGGGAGTGGCGAATTTTGAATCTCCGGCAGCTCCTGATAAGGCCTGGTTTCATCCACAGGAATCAGGGCTGTCCTTAGTGCGATTGCCTGAAAAACGTCCCGGTCCTGTTCCCGGCTGATGATCAGCTTCGGGGCGGCATCCTCGACGAGATAGGCTTTTTCCGAACGGGTGAAATCGGGATTGCAGGGCACGGCAATCGCCCCGAGCCTGTGCACGGCCAGATAGGCCGTGACAAAGAACAGAGATTTGCCGAGGCTGAAAAGGACCCGGTCTCCTCTGGAGACGCCTCTGTCAGCAAAGAGTAAGGCCAGGCGGGCCGAGTCCTGATCCAGTTCCTGAAAGCTGCATTCGGTTTCCCTGCGGCCTTTGCGAAAAAAACTGATCGCCGGACGATTCGCATTGCGTTTCAGTCTGTCCAGAAGGAAGGGGGTCAACATTTGCATGGAGCACTCTATATTCGAAAATCGAAAGTCTTAGGGTTTCGGGGGTGCTTCCGCCAGGTCCCAGAACAGGCCGGTCATCATCAGCAGGCTCTCCCTGGTGATGGAGGGCAGGATATGTTCGTTGGGCGCATGCTGGGAACAGCCGCCGTAGGAATGCGGGAACCAGATGGTGGGCAGGCCCAGGATATGACTGAAGGCGTCATTGGGCAGGGTGCCGCCCAGATTGGGCATGAAAGCAGGTGCCTTACCGGTTGTTTGCTGCATCGACCGGATCGCCCACTGAACCCAGGGATTGTCGGGCAGCATCCGGGTGGCGGTTCCGTAGCTCAGAGGATGGCCTGTGAGCTCTATTTGCGAGAAGCCGTGTGCATCCAGATGCTTGCGAATGGCCGGCAGAAATCGGTCCGGATTCGTATCCGCCACAAAGCGGATATGGCAGCGGGCCCAGGCCCAGGCGGGGATGGCGTGTACCGGGGCCTCGGGATGGCCGCATTCCAAGGCCAGGATATCCAGGCTGTTCCAGCCGATAACCTGCTCTGCGGCGGAGAGTCCCGGTTCTCCCCAGTTCGGATCAGCCTGTTTTTCAGCGGCCAGGTGGAGGGCGCGCAGGGCGGTTCGCACCCCTTCCGGAATCCCTGTCGGCTTGAGTTCCGGCAGGAGAATGGTTCCGTTGGCATCGATCAGGCTGGCGATGGCATTGGCCAGGATGATCCCCGGATTGGCCAGGAGGCCTCCCCAGTTTCCCGAATGATGCTCCCCCTCCCGAAGGTCGAGCCGCATGTCGAAATTGAAGACCCCGCGGCTGCCTCCGAACAGCGTCGGTATCTCCGGATCAACCCTGGGACCGTCCGAAGCGATGAAGACGTCGGCAGACAGGGCTGCTTTTTCCCGGGTGCAGATATCGTGCAGGCCCGGCGATCCGATTTCTTCGCCCATCTCCAGGATGACTTTGCAGTTGAAGCCCAGCCGACCCCGGGTTTTGATCAGGGTGGCCAGGGCCGAGAGATTGATGGTATGCTGCCCTTTGTTGTCCGCAACGCCCCGGCCGTACCAGCGGTCTTCAAAACGCTGCAGCCGCCAGGGCTCCAGGCCATCCTGCCAGCGTTCCTCCATGGCCAGGACGGTATCCCCGTGCCCGTAAGTCAGCACGGTCAGCAGCTCAGGGTCTTCGATCCGCCGGCCGATGAGAAAAGGAGCCCTGGGTTCGGCCGGATTGGCCACAATGCGGCAGGAAAAGCCCAGTTCTTCCAGATAGGGCTGAATGGATTCCGTCAGATAGGCCCGGAGTTCCTGGTTCCTGTCCGGATTCTGGCTTTCCGTGGGATGCTGCACCCGCTCGGCCAGCAATTCGGCAAACCCGCCGGAATCAAAAAAATCAGCAGCGCTGTTCAGACATTCATCACGTGACATGACTCTTCTCCTTGAGAGGGCTTGGTTTGAAGCAGGTTACCAGATGATCCCGCTCCCGCTCCGGCTGGGGCTCCTGTTGGGTGCAGGTTTCGTCCGCCAGAGGACAGCGGGGATGAAAGGTGCAGCCTGAAGGCGGATCGATGGGATTGGGATAGGCGATGCCCAGATGGGTCTGGGGCAGGCCCAGGCCGGGATCCGGCGACAAAATGGATTTCAGCAGGGCCTGGGTATAGGGATGCCGGGGATTGTGAAATAGATCCGCCGTGGCCGCCTCTTCCACCACCCGGCCCAGGTACATGACCGCGACCCGGGTGGCGATATGTTCCACCACGGCCAGA
>JAIPER010000256.1 GCA_021737115.1 Desulfohalobiaceae bacterium | reverse complement strand
CTTTGCCCGCAATCTGCCAATAGTCGGAGATTTTTTTCAGGGTGTGGTGGACGGGCATGCCGGATACCTGGAAGGGGACCGGCAGAAAATGGCCCAAAGCGCGGCCTATTTGTTCATTGGAGCAGCCGGTCTGGTTCCAGGGGGACAGGTGCCGGCCATGGTGGCCGGTCTGGGCATGGCCTCCATTCAGCTCGGAGCTTCGGCCTGGCATGTGGGCGCGGAAAAAGAACTGATTCAGGCTGTCCTGGATTCCGGAAAGTTTGATCCGGACACCGGCCGGCTGCAGAAGGTCCGGACCAAAGAAGGCGGAGAGACGGCCCCTGAATTTTCCAGCCTGGTTGGGGACGGAGAGCGGTACTTTCAAAACGGCCTGCCTGGAAGGGCCATCCGGGATGCGGTCTATGATTGGGGAGAGCGCTATTTTCTGCCCGGGGCCAAGGAGTTTGATCTTCTCAGGCAGGGGTTTGCATCTCTGTATCCGGATTTTGACCTGGACCAAAATTTGCGGGAGAAGCTGAATACCGGGCGTTCCCTGCTCGCGGCCAGGATCCTGGAGCAGGGGGGCAATCCCGGCCGGGACGCGGCCATGGCCATGTTTGTGCAGCTAAAGCGCATCTATGATCAAGCCGGCCAGGCCGCTTTTGCTCAGATCGTGGATGTGGCCGAACAGGAGTATCAGGCCCGGCACCATACCGGTCAGGCTCTGGAAATTTCTAAAGAGCTGCGAGCCCTGGGCCGGCGTCTGCATCTTCCCCTGGTCGAAAATACGGAAGATATATTCAATTCCTTCTCCAGTTTTGCCCGGAAAACCCTGACCTCACCCTGGGTCCGAAACAGTCTGCGCCTGCAAAAGGTCAATCTGCAGAAGAAATACCTGAAAGGCTACCTGGAGATTGAGGCCCATATTGAGGATATGACCCGGCGTCTGCGCCAGGTGGGAGTCAACCCGCCGCGTAATTGGCACATGACCGGGTATCTGGAAATCGACGGATCCAGGATACAAGACCTGAAAAATGCCTACCTGAGCCAGGGACTGCACCGGGCCAGAAAAGATGCCGGGAGCATCCTGGAAAAAGCCGGACAGCAAGGGAAACTTGATTTGAGCGACCCGTGTCATGCCCAATTGTTTCAAAAACTGGCCAAAATCCGGGTCTCCCTGGTCCACAGACGGGATCTGAAGCTGCTCATGGCCCAGTGGCAGGGAAAGGAGCTGATTGCCGCCCAGAGCCGGGACCAGGCCCTGGCTGAGGCTGAGCAGGAGATCACTGAGCGATCAATATTTTTTGCAGCCATGGACAGGTTGGCCAAGGCCCATGAGGAGGCATATGCCTGGGCCAGTGCATCCCTGCCCTGGTCCGGCGGGTATGAGGTCTACGCCCAGGCCGAGGAAGCAGTGCACACTCAGATTGCAAAGCTGGAGGCGGAGTATGCCCGGGCTTTGGAGTACGGTGCAAAGGATTATCAGGCCTGCCGGGGAGAAGAACCTGGGCCGGCAGTGATCGAGGAAGAACAGACGGCCGCAGGAAAGGGAGCAGAAGATATCGCAGACGAAGAGGACATCCGGGACAAATCAGGCAAAGAAGCAGGCCGGGATGCACAGAAGCAAGGAGAGGCAGACCAGGTTTCCCAACCAGAGATGTCAGGAAAGGACGCTGAGAAGGAACAGCAAACATCTTCGGATGAACCCGGCTTTACAGCGATCCTTCCCGGGATCTGGAAGTGCACATACATTGAGCAGGAATCCGGGCTGAAGTTCAAGCTGGAACGGACGACCGCCAGCATGCAGAACAAGGATACTGAGAAATGTCCTAAGAAGGCCAGTGTGTGGGCCGAACTGTGGGGTAAATTGAACCCGTCGTTTCATCCCCAAACCGAGGAAGAGATCCGCAGCGAATTGGAAGAGGAGATTAAAAATAAAAAATGGGAGGACATTGCCCGCCTTCGTCCTCTGCGTATTCAGGACTTTGCAGGCTGGTTCTATGATATTGAAGTTGACTACTCCAAGGGATGGGCCAGTCCCATGCTTGGGTATCACCGCAGCGGTGTTGATGTTCATGGGCACGGCTATGTGCTTAAAGGGCGGGAATGCATAGAGGTCAAGTACGGCATCGGCGGCAGCGGATGCTACAACAACTCCGACCGGGCCTTTCTGGAGTCCCAGGCACGGGCCGCCCGGGAGGAGGCCAGGGGTATTATTGCCAGTCTTAAGCTGGTTCCAAACGGAGAGTTTACCACTGTTCCGTACACTGGGCCCGAGCTGGACGGCTCGGATCTGTTGCAGGTGGAAATAGAGCCGGCCGCGAAAGGACCTTACCGGGCTGGACAGGTCGTGGACCTGCAGGCCGCGGTGAGCGGAGGAAAGGTCCCGTATACCTATGCCTGGGAGGGAAATCTGGGAACTGCGGCCCGGCCGGGTCCAACAGCGAGCTTTACAGCTTCCAAACCGGGCACGTATCCGGTCACGGTCACGGTCCGGGACAAGGCTGGAAGTCAGGCCGAAGCAGGCCTGAACTTGGAGGTGGAGGCCTTGCAGGCCGAAGTAAAGGGAGTCCTCCCTGAGGTCGTCTACGGCCAGAAGGCTGTTTTGTCCGTGGACGTCAAGGGCGGCCTTCCCGGCGGCGGAACTGGGCCGCAGTCACTTCAGGTTGGTGAAAACCAGGCCTATGTCCCCAACCCGGATGAGGAGGACGAAGGCTCCGGACTGATTTTTATCTGGCAGTCCAGTCCTGAGCTGGCTTTTGCCCGGGGCACAACCAGTGTTCCCACGACCACGGTGACCTATGACCGGATGGGACCGGTGAAGATCTGGGCTCAAATTTTGTCCCAGGAAGGTGAGGCAAGAACCACCATTGGAGAGACGCCCCAGATTTCAGCCACGCTTAAGGCCCCAGCCTTCACCATATCCTTTGACCCGGAACAGGGCCGGGTGGGACAGGAGGTTAGGGCCAGAATCGTATCCGAGCCGGCGGTTGCTGACGATCTCATCGACTACCGCTGGTTTTCGCCAAAGTCCTCAAACCGCATGGAGTATGCGAACAATTCCGGGGTGATAGGGTTTACCGTCCCGGAATCAGGAAAGATGGACCTGATGGTTTTGGCCCGGGTGCCGGTGCACGGGGATGAAATCTCCGAAATCACAGCCGGCTATACTGGAGGCGGCTACCAGGTTCAGGTTACAGTCCAGGAGCAGGGTCCTCCGGCCATGACCTGGGACCCCAAGACCGGAGGGCTGGTCAAAATCCCCCAGGGGAACCACGCCACCGGGGCCCGCATCTTTTTGCAGGCCGAACTGGTGGGCCAGCCGCAGCCTGTGGTCGTGCGCTGGCAGTGGACGGTCAATGAGGGGACATTTATCAGCAACGATATATCCCGAACTCCCACGGTCTCCCGGAGTGAGCCGGGGGCGATTGCAGCCGAGGTAGAGGCCAGGAATGCAGACGACCAGCTTTTGGGCAAAGGCAGCATCAGTCTGCCGGTGGTTGCTGTGCACGCCGGCCCTGGAACACCGGAGGAGCCTGCTTCGAAATCATCAGGAAACATTTCCGTCCAGTCCGCAACATACGGCGGAAACTGCGGGGTCGATCCGGGCAATGTGACAGACCATATTACAGAAGCCTGCAATGGAAAGTCGGAATGCACATACACAGTGGACTATAAGGTGATCGGAGATCCGGCCTATGGGTGTCAGAAAACCTATGTGGTGACCTACAGGTGCGGCACAGATACCCAGGTATATGAGCAGCGCCTTTCGGCCGAGGCGGGCTGGGGGGACAAGGCCGTTGTTCTGAAATGTTCGCCTGATGCACAGGACAGGCAGATCCAAAGAGAGGGAAAGAACCAGACCGCGGCCGGTGATATGTCCGGGTGGAAAGCGAGCAATGCCGGGTTTGAAGCAACTCAGGGGCAGATTTCGGCCAGCCCTGCGGCGGACGGGAAAACCAGCTACTACACCGCGCCTGATGTTATCCTTGGTGACTGGTCGAATGTCACTCATATCCTTTTGGAAAAGAAAAGCTCCGGCGGGCGGTATTACAAGGGCAGCCACGGAGATATCGGCGATATAGTCCTTCAGGGGCCGACGGGATCAGCCAGCTATCGGCTGGCAGAGGATCATTCCGGAGAATGGAAGGCCTATCGGGTTCCTCTTAATGACCAGACCTGGACTTTTGTTGACGGTGCGGACAGCATGGCTGATATCCTGCCAGACATAACCAGCTTCCGCATCCGGGCGGAATATGGATATGGTGCCGATACCTCGGCTATTCGAAGAATACAGCTCATTCGACAGTAACAAGGAGCGAACACATGAACGAAGTAGTTGGAGGCGTTTTGGTCATGGCCGTTTTTGTCGGATTTGTGATCTGGAAGAACAGGGGCAAGCCGAAAAGAGCGGAGACCATGCAGGACAGGATGAATGAGCAGTGGTGGGCCGAACGGGAGCAGGAACGGAAAGAAGGACCGCTGATCGTCAGGGCCGGCAGCGACGACCAGGACGATGACGACGATTGATGGAGAAGGGCAGGTGGCTAATGAGAATATAAATATGAGTTAGAACAATTTCAGTTTCTCGGCCATCTCCTTGTACATCGGCGGAAATTCGGGCTGGTAATTCAGGTAACTCGGGACCGGATACCGCAGGCCGACCTTTTTCCCCACGACATTCAAAGACCGATACATCGGCACAAGCAGCTTGCCGGGAATGCTCAGGACCAGCTCGTCATCCTGCGTCACTGAAAAAACGCGGTCGCCTAACCCCGGAATGGCGATGCGCGGGGCTGCAGTCTTGAACGGTGCAACCAGGTACTCGGTGCATTCGACTTTGCCTCCGAAGCTTCCGGGAATGCGTTGGCCGCAGGCATGAACGATTGCCTGGGAAAGACGAATGATCTGGGCCGGGTTGCCGTAAAAAGCCACCGTGTCCGGTTCAGACTGACCTTTGGACAGGGGGCTGATCAGGATCGCCGGGTACTCGTCGTTATCGAACTTGAAAAGGCTGTCCGCTTCATCGGCTGCGGCGCCGGCTTCGGGGTGGAACCCGACCTCACAGAACAACTCTCCCAATGATCCTCCGATATCCTCGGCCCCGCTGAAACCAAAGGCGATCATGGCCGGAACGCAGATTAAATCTTCTTTTGCCAGCCCAATCGTCCATCCGTACATGCGGGCCATGGAAACCGCCTGGCAGATGGTGATACGCTTTTCCAGGTCCTTAGCCGGCCGTCTCGTTTTCTCCGGAAAATCATCAGGGCTTTTCAAGAACTTGACGGATAGCGGTAAAGTCTTCAGCTTGAATTTCCTGAGTTAATCAGAGTGATAAGAGGTGATAAGAGGTGATATTTATTTTTTTATCCGGTCCGGCAATTACAGAATACGTCGTTATTTTAAGGGAGAAGGGATATATAGTCAATTATCACTTTGTGTCCAATTTTGAAATCAAGTAAATTATATGCTTTTATTTTAAGATCTTAGGTAAATAAAAATTCAATCTCTTGTCAAAAACGATTTACGCTTTTTACAAAAAAGCGTAAATAATGATTAACACTTTTAAAGCATGTTTCCAAGATAGAGATATTTCCAAATAAAACAAATAATTGTCAAAAAAATAATTTTATTTTACTTATAAACTGAGTTGATGACCTTTTATTGACGTTTATAAATTTAAAAAAATAAATTTTTTAATATAT
>JAIPER010000255.1 GCA_021737115.1 Desulfohalobiaceae bacterium | reverse complement strand
GGCTCAACGCATTTTACGGAAAATGCATCCAGCGTTTGCAGACCCGGGTCGTTTCGGCCCTGGTCGACTACGCCTGGCCCGGCAACATCCGGGAACTGGAAAATCTCATCGAACGGGCCTACCTGCTCGAGAAGTCCAGTGAAATCGGTCCGCAATCCCTGCCGGCCGAACTATTTGACCGGAGGCAGCCCTCTCTGACCGAAGTGCCGGTGGACATCACCCAGCCTTTGGCCAATATCAGGACCGCAGCTGTGCAACAGGCCGAGCTCACCTATCTCAGGTGCCTTCTGGCGGCCAACCATGGCCGCATCGACCGGAGTGCGGCTCAGGCCGGCGTATCGGTCAGACAACTCTACAATCTCATGCACAAATATCACCTCGATAAGGAAACTTTCAAAGACAATCCTGACCGGGCCTCCCAAGAAAGTTCATTTTCAGCCTGATTCGGAAGTTCAACTGCCGATTGGTCGGAACAATGATTTCCGACAGGCATCCTGCCGCCTGCACTTGAGAATCAGTGTTTGAAAAGATTTCTTATTACACTCCGCCGGATATACTTTTCTACCGGTAAGTAAACTTCCGATTTCCTCTTTTCCCTCATCCAAAATCCCATAAAGATCCAACCCGAATTCTTGCGGAGACAAACCCTAAAATCAAGCAATCAGTACCCCTTATCGGTAAAACCAATATGGAATCAGTATAATATCCAAAGCTGCACATTCCGGCACCGAAATTGCTACATCTTAATTTGGGGTTACAGCAAAAACATCGAGGCGCCTGTACCGGACGCCTATATAGTGCCTGAACGAAAACTTGTGTGTGGCCGTAAACTTGCCCGGATACAAGGAACAAAAAATTTTGAAACTGCACTGTATTCCAATACATGAGGATTTCAAAATTTTGCAGTGACGAAGTAGATGGGTGAGTTTACGGCCAAACACTAAATAAATCAATACCACTTGCAACATTGTTTTCCTCTTTATAAGGGCCGGCACCATGACCGCAGTTTGCACACAGCTGAATACAATCTCTATTCTGGAGCATGTCTGGATTCCCCTGTCTGATGGAATCCGACTGGCTGCCAAAATCTGGCTCCCGGAATCGGCCGAAGAAACTCCGGTCCCGGCTATTCTCGAATATATCCCCTATCGCAAGAGAGATGTCGAGGCCGTGACTGATTCCATCACCCATGGCTATTTTGCCGGGAAGGGCTATGCCTGTGTCAGGGTTGATCTGCGCGGGTCAGGGGATTCGGAAGGGGTGTTGGAAGATGAATATCTGCAGCAGGAGCAGGACGACGGGCTAGAGGTCCTGCAGTGGATCGCAGCCCAGCCCTGGTGCCAGGGCGCCATCGGCATGATGGGCATTTCCTGGGGAGGATTCAACGCTTTGCAGCTGGCCGCCCTGCGTCCGCCGGAACTCAAGGCCGTCATCACGGTCTGCTCCACCGACGACCGCTATCTCGACGATGTCCATTACATGGGGGGCTGCCTGCTCGGGGACAACCTGTCCTGGGCCTCGACTATGTTTTCCTACAATAGCTGTCCGCCGGATCCCGGACTGGTCGGGGATAAATGGCGGGAGATGTGGCTGGAACGTCTCAAAGGGAGCGGACTCTGGCTGGAAAAATGGCTCAGACACCAGCGACGGGACGAATACTGGGAGCACGGGTCTGTGTGTGAGGACTATGCCGCCATCAACTGTCCGGTCCTGGCGGTCAGCGGTTGGGCCGACGGCTATTCCAATGCGGTTTTTCGCCTCCTTGAGGGCCTCTCGGTTCCCAAAAAGGGGCTCATAGGCCCCTGGAGCCACAAGTACCCCCACTTCGGGATTCCAGGACCGGCCATCGGCTTTCTGCAAGAGGCCCTGCGCTGGTGGGACCAGTGGCTCAAAGGCATCGAAACCGGCATCATGCAGGAACCCATGCTCCGGGTCTGGATGCAGGACAGCGCTCCCCCGACCACGAAATACACCAGACGGCCCGGACGCTGGGTTGCTGAAAATGACTGGCCGTCGCCGGAGATTCAACCTCACATCTATCGTTTCCAGCCGGGTGAACTGCTCCCTGACAATGATTTGCTGTCGCCCCGGGCCCTGACCATCCAATCTCCTCTCAGTGTAGGCCTTTATGCCGGCAAGTGGTGCTCCTATGCCGCGCCCCCCGACCTTCCCCATGACCAGCGGGAAGAGGACGGCGGGGCCTTGATCTTCGAAAGTCATCCCTTGATCGAGCCTCTGGAGATTCTGGGAGCACCGGTGGTTGAACTCGATCTGGCTTCCAATCAGCCCGTGGCCATGCTTGCGGTCAGGCTGTCCGATGTGGCCCCGGACGACAAAGCCACCCGCATCACCTACGGCCTGCTCAACCTCTGCCACCACAGAAGCCACCAGGAGCCGAAACGGCTGCAACCCGGCCGTCCCTACCGGGTCAAACTGCAGCTCAACCACATCGCCCAGCGTTTTCCCGCGGGCAACCGATTTCGAATTTCCATTTCCACCTCCTACTGGCCGCTGGCCTGGCCTCCCCCGAAGCCGGTCCGGTTGAGCCTTTTCCTGGAAAAAAGCAGGCTCCTGCTTCCTGTCCGTCCGCCTCGACGGCGCGATGCAGAGTTGCCTGCCTTCAAGGAACCGGAAGGGGCGATTCCGATCAAGACGACCCGACTGCAGCCCAAGGAGCAGAAATGGCGGGTTGTTCGGGACTTGGCCGTGGACACGTCCACCCTGGAAGTGGTCAAAGACGAAGGGGTCATCTCCTTCGACCAGATCGATTGGGCCCTGGGCAGTAGCTGCAGGGAATGGTATACATTTCAGGGAAATGATTTTGATTCACTGCGTGGAGAGACCATCTGGGAGCGCAGCTTTCAACGACAGGACTGGTCTGTGCGCACCGTCACCCGAACCGTACTGACCGCTGATGCAACGCACTTTATCCTCTGGGCCGAATTGGATGCCTTCGAGGGTGACAGGCGTGTCTATTCGCAGGACTGGCATTTTCATATACCCAGGGATCATCTTTAATGCCGGATCGGACGAACCGCTCCGGCATATAAGTTTCATCATTGATCAAACCGGCATTCGAAAATGCTATAACAGAGCATCGTCTGACTGGATTCCGGCCTCCGCCGGAATGACGGACAAGAGAATGAGGCATCTGAAGAACTGAAGACACCCAAAAACTGGATATACTGATCAATTTTGGTTTTTACAACAAAGACTGGCGACCCCAAGGGCTCAGGCCCAAATTTCACAAAAAGCTAAGTTGGATCAGTATAAAACATCTTTCGAGAAAAATATGAGCAAACCAAAAGGCACTCTGATCATCATCGGCGGCAATATGTACCTGCCTCCGGATACAAATGAAGCCGTGGAAATGGAAGACCCGAATTTTTATGATTCCGGAATTTTGAAAATATTTTCCGAACAACTTCAAGGCAAAACCCAGCGCATTGAAATCATACCCACGGCTTCCAGTGTCCCTGAGGAGGCAGCAGCCCGATATGTCAACGCCTTTGCCAAACTGGGCCTTGAGAATATCGGAGTCCTGGATGTCAGATCCCGCGAAGACGCCCAGAACGAAGGCCTGATCAAACGGATTACGGAAGCGGACGGGGTCTTGTTTACAGGAGGGGATCAACTGCTCTTGACCACCAATTTCGGAGGCACCCAGTTTCTCGATGCACTGCGTGAACGCTATCTCTTTGATAAAATCGCCATCGCCGGAACCAGTGCCGGGGCCATGGCCATGTCCGAGACCATGATCTGCGAGGGGAGCAGCTCCGAAGCCCTGCGCAAAGGGGAAATCAAATTCTGCTCCGGGTTCGGATTCATCAATAATATGATTATCGACACGCATTTTGTGCAGCGAGGACGGATCGGGAGACTCTTTCAGGCCATAGCCAGCAATCCGGGTTCCCTGGGAGTGGGATTGGGAGAAGACACCGGTCTCCTGATCACCCAGGGGGACATCAAGGAAGTCATTGGATCGGGCCTGATTGTCATCGTCGACGGCATCTGGATACGGCATACCAATATCGCCTCCATTGCAAACGGCGAACTCATCTCCATCGAAAATCTCAACGTCCATGTCCTGGTCCCCGGTGACAGCTATATCGTATCCGAACGCAGAATCGTCCATGCGGAATCAAGAAAACCATAATTTCAGGAGGAAAATATGAAAAAAAACGTTTTTATCATTGGCTTGGATGATTTTAACCTGCAGATGCTGCAATCCGTTCGCAATGCAGAGAATTGCAACTTCATCCGGCTCTTGGACATTCAGAAACTCATCGACACCAATGCCTATCGTCTGAGTGACATGCTGGAACTGGCCGAAGAACAGCTGGACCGATTCGAAGGTTCGATCGATGCCATTGTGGGCTATACCGATTTTCCGGTGAGCACCATGGTCCCCATCCTCTGCGAAAAACACGGGGTGCCTGGCCCGACCCTGGAGAGCGTTTTGAAATGCGAGCACAAATACTGGAGCCGCCTGGAGCAACAAGCGGCCATCCCGGAGCATATCCCCCAGTTTCACACCTTCGATCCATTCGATGACCAGGCCCTGGAGCAGATCCCTTTTTCCTTTCCCTTCTGGATCAAGCCTATCAAGTCCACGGCCTCCCAATTGGGTTTCCGGATAGGCACCAAAAAGGATTTCTCCAGAGCCATCCGGGTCTTGCGTGAGAAAATCGGCTTATTCAAGCCGTTTGACGCCTTGCTGGACAGAGTGGAACTCCCTGAGGCCGTGGCCGGGGTAAACAGCTCCTTTTGCGTGGCCGAACAGATCATCTCCGGCCGGCAGTGTACCCTGGAAGGGTATGTCTTCAACGGCCGGGTGCAGACCTATGGGATCATTGATTCCATCCGTGAGCCCAACCGGACCACGTTTGCCCGCTATCAATATCCTTCAAGACTGCCCAGGCGGATCCAGGATGAAATGAGCCGGATATCTGAGAGGGTCATGCGGCACATCAAATTTGATCATTCGGCTTTCAATCTTGAATTCTTCTGGAATGAAAAACAGGACAAAATCTGGTTCCTGGAAATCAACACCCGTATTCCACAGTCGCACAGCGATCTCTTTGTCAAAGTGGATGGCGCTTCCAATCATCAGATCATGCTGGAGGTGGCCTTGAACCAGGAACCCGTCTTCCCCGGGAGAAAGGGCAAGTACAAGCTGGCCGGGAAATTTTTCCTGCGGCACTACCAGGACAAATTGATCACCGGCATGCCAAGCAAGGAGGACATCGCGGAAATCAGCCGTCAGCTTCCCGGAACCCTGATCGATCTCCAGGGCAAGGTAGGGATGAAGCTTTCTGAAATCCCGGAGCAGGACAGTTACAGCTACGCCACGGCCTTTATTTACATGGGCGGGCAGAGTCAGCACGAACTCCTTAATAACTATCAAAAATGCATCCAGTCGCTCAAATTCCAATATCATGACCTGAACATTCCTTTTGTGGCACCAAGAGCTATTCCGGAGGCCGACCCCCAGGTGGCCATTCAGGTTTTGAGCACGCCAGTCGATCTTTCCGGAGCTGAACATGACATCGGGGTTGCCCAGAGATCCCAGGATCAACTGATACCCTGATGTTTTTAGGTAAACGCTTTAAGGGTGCTCATCCGCTTATGCTTTGCTTATCTTTGTGCTCAGAACCAAGCATAAGAAATGAAGAAATGAGCCCAGTAGAGTAGAGCACT
>JAIPER010000003.1 GCA_021737115.1 Desulfohalobiaceae bacterium | reverse complement strand
CCCCTGGCCTGGCCCAGCTTCAAGGCCGAGGCAGTGTTGCGGGCCACGAAGATATCCTCCACCGCAGCCGCCAGAGGCCGGTATCTCCGGATCACCTCGGACACACCCTGAAAGATCTCGCCGAGCCTCCGGCTCAGGTCATGCGACCCTTTGGGTCTGATGGTCCCGGTTCCTACCAGGGTCAGGGTTCCGGATCTCTCCAGGACCAGACCGTAGCCAGTGCAGCGGCTTCCGGGATCCAACCCCAGGATAAGCAGGCCATCCCTGCTTCCCGGGCTTATTCCCAAGCCGGGATGAAGATCAGAGCTGCTCGTAGAGTTCATCCGGAATCTCGAAATTACTGTGGACCTTTTGCACATCTTCGTGATCGTCCAGCTGTTCGTAGAGCTTCAAGGCCTTCCTCGCGGTTTCCGTGTCCAGGTCGACATAATTTTGTGGAATCTTGGCCAGTTCGGAATTTTCGATCTCTATCCCGGCCTGTTCAAAAGCCTTCTTGACGGCCATGAAATCTTCGGGAGCGGTTCTGACCTCCCAAGCCTGTCCGTCGTCGACCAGATCATCCACCCCAGCCTCCAGACCGACCTCCAGAAGCTGATCTTCGGCGTATTTCTCTTTATCGAAAGAAAGAACGCCCATATCCTGGAACATCCAGCCCACGCAACCGGCCTCCCCTAAATTGCCGCCGCTCTTTCCGAACAGCTTCCTGATTTCAGCCACGGTCCTGTTCTTGTTGTCCGTGGCCGCTTCCACCAGGACAGCCACACCCCCGGGTCCATATCCTTCATAGACGACCTCTTCGATAGATCCGGCGGATATCTCTCCGGTGCCCTTCTTGATGGCGGTGTCGATCTTGTCCTTGGGCATGTTGATGCTTTTGGCCGCCTCAATGGCCATGCGCAATCTGGGATTCATCTCGACATCGCCCCCGCCCAGCTTGGCCGAGAGCATCAATTCCTTGGTGGCCTTGGTGAACATCTGTCCGCGTTTGGCGTCCTGTCGCCCCTTTCTGTGTTTTATGTTCGCCCACTTGCTGTGTCCAGCCATAAATTCTCCCTGGAAATAAAAATTAAATAGTGTTTGGTCGTAAACTCACCCATCTACTTCGTCACTGCAAAATTTTGAAATCCTCATGTATTGGAATACACTGCGGTTTCAAAATCTTTTGTTCCTTGTATCTGGGCAAGTTTACGACCAAACACGAGTTTCCGTTCAGGCACTAAATATGTGTTGTGTTTCAAGTCTGACCATAATAACCAAACCCGAGAAGAAACGACTCCTTGCTTTCCTGCCTGGAGCTTTTGGGCTTGAAGCCCCTGACCTTCTCAAACTCCCTTCGCATCGCAGACAGCAGTTCCTGGACATCGGGGCCGTCAAAGACCTTGGCCACGAACTTCCCGCCGGCCGCAAGTCTCCCGGGGCAGAGGTCAAAGGCGGCCCTGGCCAGTTCATAGGACAGGGTCTGATCTCTGAGCTTGATCCCGGTGGTTTTCGGAGCCAGGTCACTGATCAGCACATCAAACGGAGTCATGGCCTTTAGTTGTGCTAAAAACTCCGCTCCCGGCTCAAGGACATCGGTCTGGTAAAATTCGACCTGCTGCGGCCAGTCTCTGTCCACCGCCTGCCGGTCCACGGCCAGGACCTGTCCGGAGAGCCCCACCTTTTTGGCAACGTACAAGGCCCAGGACCCCGGAGCCGCTCCCAGGTCCAGGACCCTCTGTCCGGGACGAAACAGGGAAAACTTCCTGTCGATTTCCTGGAGCTTGTAGACCGACCTGGCCGGGTATTTGTCCTGCTTGGCCTTTTGAAAAAAGTGGTCTCTATATTTTTTCATGGCGGTCAAAGTCCTTGAGCCATTGAGTGCCGAAAGGGGGGCTGGGGTCCTCCATGAGACAGCCTTAAAAAACCGAGATCCGGAAGCGTTTATGCGAAAGAGAGCCCTGTGACCGGTTCGCATTCTTAAATAAAGTTTCACAAGAGCCGTCAGCTGCTAAAACCGGGGTTACCATATCCCAAAAGGAAACGAAAGCCAAGGAACGCCTCCCTCGTCCAAAACCGGAAAAGGCCGTGCCCGACAGTGGCGGCTCTAAAGACATGGCTTGAACGGGCTTGAAAAAAGGGACGGTATCGGGTAGTTCTTGAGCGGCAGAGGTGTTGTCTCTGTGACCTGTCCTTATGTCGTCTTGTTCTTGTACCGTTAACCCGTCGCGAGGTGCCCATGCAGTTCTCAGACCGCATTCAAAGCGTGAAGCCATCTGCAACCCTGACCATCAACGCCAAGGCCGGAGAGTTGATAGCCCAGGGCAAGGACGTCATCAGCCTGGCCGCAGGCGAACCTGATTACTCTCCTCCGGCCTGGGTCTGCGAAGCGGCCCATAAGGCTATTGACGCCGGATTCAACGGCTACACCCCAGTAGCCGGCATCTCCGGGCTGCTGGAAGCCGTGGCCGATTACTTCTACAGGTTCAGCAATGTCTCCGCGACAAAGGATATGGTCGTGGTCACCAACGGCGGGAAGCAGGGGCTCTACAATCTGATGCAGATCCTGCTCAATCCCGGGGATGAGGTGCTCATCCCCAGTCCGTACTGGGTCAGCTACCCGGACATGGTGGCCCTGGCCGGCGGCAGGCCGGTCATCGTGCCCGCAGCGCCGGAACATGGCTTCCTCCTGGAAAAGGATCACCTGGAGGCGGCCCTGACCCCCAGCTGCAAAGTCCTGATCCTGAACAGCCCCTCCAACCCCACCGGCAGTCACTATACGCAGTCCCAGCTGGATGAACTCCTGGAATGGGCCGTATCCCGGGGTCTTTTTGTCATCTCCGACGAAATATACGATCAACTGGTCTACCCACCGGCGAAGCCGGCCTCGGCCGCCCCCTGGCTGGAAAGATCCCAGGGACAAATTGCCGTGGTCAACGGTCTTTCCAAGAGCTTCGCCCTCACCGGCTGGCGGATCGGATATGTCCTCAGCCATCCCGGTCTGATCAAGAACCTGATCAAGATTCAGGGGCAGAGCACGTCCAACATCTGTTCCATCGCCCAGAAAGCCGCTTTGGCCGCACTGACGGGTTCCTTCGACTTCCTGGAGACCGCCCGGGAAAATTTTGCCGGGCGCAGGGACAAAGTCCTGGAGATCATCAACTCCTGGCCCGGAATCATTTGTCCCAAACCGGACGGGGCCTTTTACCTCTTCCCCAAAGTGGACAGCTTTTACTCCGAAGCGATTCCCGACTCTACTGCGCTGTGCACCTATCTTCTGGAGTCCTGCGGGGTGGCCCTCGTTCCCGGAGTCGCCTTCGGGGATGACCGCTGTCTGCGTTTTTCCTATGCTCTGGAAGAAGAGACCCTGCTCCGGGGTGTACACAAGGTGGGAGAGGCCCTGAACAAGCTCTAGGGGTCTTGAAAAACGGTTTCGATGTCATCCAGGTTGATCCTTCAGGCTTTTCGAAGGGTCAACCTGGATTCTGAAATTCTTTCCAGAACCCGCAGCCCTTAACCGGACAGGCCAGATGCTCCCCTCTGGCCTGACTCGTTTTCCAGCCGAGGACCCTGCCGCCGCATTTTGGGCACTGCTCTTTGACCGGATAGGCCCACATGGCAAAGTCGCACTCCGGGTACTGGTCACAGGCATAAAAAACCTTTCCCCGCTTGGAACTCTTTTCCACCAGCTCTCCCGGGCAGTCCTTTTTTGGGCAGGGAACGCCTGTAGAGTAGGATCTGGCATACTTGCATTTCGGGTACCCTGAGCAGGCGATGAAACGATTCCCCTTCCTGGCCTTTTTGACGACGAGATCCGAGGAGCATTCCGGGCAGGTGCCCACTTTTTCCAACTGCTGTGGTTCTTTTTCAACAACCCGGATCGCCCCGTTTTCATCCCTGGTGAAATTCGTGCTGTTGCGGCACTCGGGATAGCCGCTGCAGGCCAGAAATTCGCCGTTTTTTCCGAACTTGATGACCATGGGCCGTCCGCACTGCTCGCAGATCAATCCGCTTTCCTTGCCGGTTTTGACCTGGGCCATCTCAGCTTCGGCCTTCTCCAGGGTGGGGTAAAAATCCCGGGCAAAGTCCTTGAGCAGATCCGTCCAGTCCACCTTCCCTTCCGCCACCTTATCCAGTTTTTCCTCCATCTGGGCCGTGAACTTCACATCCATCAGGCTCTGAAAATGAGCGGACAGGAGATCGATGACGGTAAAGCCAAGCTCAGTCGGGGCGAATAATCGGGCCTCCATGCGCACGTAGTCCCTGCTCCTGATCGTGGACAGGATCTGGGCATAGGTCGAAGGCCTGCCGATCCCCAGCTCCTCGAGCTTGCGCACCAGGGAGGCCTCGGAGTAACGCGCCGGCGGCTGGGTGAACTTCTGCTCCTTTTTCAACTTGACCAGTTCCAGAGCGTCGTTTTCCTGAAGGGGAGGGAGTTCTATCTCCTTGAGGGTTTCATTCGGGGTGTAGATCTTCAAAAACCCGGGAAAGATCAAGCGTTCCCCCTTGACCCGCCACAGGGTCCTCCCTGCCTGGATCTGGACCGTGGTGTCCCAGTACTTGGCGGCTGCCGCCTGAGAGGCCAGGAAACGCTGCCAGATAAGCTTGTAGAGCCTGTACTGATCATTGGAGAGATAGGATCGGATTTCGTCCGGGTGCAGATTGACGTCCACCGGGCGGACGGCTTCATGGGCATCCTGGCTGCTGCCTTTCTGTTTGAAAAACCTGGGTTTTGGAGGATAAAAATCAGATCCGAGATGGCCGACGATCCATTCTCTGGCCTGCTCCCGGGCCTCATTGGAGATGCGGACCGAATCGGTCCGCATGTAGGTGATCAGGGCAGTGGTGCCTTTATGGCCGATATCCAGGCCCTCGTACAGGTTCTGGGCCAGGGTCATGGTTTTCTTGGCCGAAAACTTCAAACGGGCACTGGCTTCCTGCTGCAGGGTGGAGGTGATGAAGGGCGGCTTGGGTTGTTTCTGCCGCTGTTTTTCCTCCACCTTGCTGACCGTGAAGCTGCTCTTCTCGACCTCTTTTGCCAGGGCTTCGGCCTCTTCCCCCGAACCGATGCTGGCTTTTTTGGAATCCAGCTTCCAGAGCTCGGCTTCGAACACGGGTCCTTCCCGGCCCTGCAGATCTGCCTTAAAAACCCAGTACTCCTCGGACACGAAGGCCATCCGTTCTCTTTCCCGGTCCACGATCAAACGCAGGGCCACGGACTGGACCCTGCCCGCAGAAATGCCCCGTTTGACTTTCTGCCACAAAAGCGGGGAGAGCTTGTAGCCCACCAGGCGATCGAGGATGCGCCTGGCCTGCTGGGAGTCGAAGAGTCTCCGGTCCAGCTCTCTGGAGTTCTTCAAGGCCTCCTTGACGGCCGAGGCCGTGATTTCATTGAACTGGATCCGGTTGATATCCGAATTCGCATCCTTGATCAGTTCAGCCACGTGCCAGGCAATGGCTTCGCCTTCCCGGTCCGGGTCCGGGGCCAGATAGACCCGGTTGGCCCTGGCCGCCTCCTTCTTCAGGCGGTCGACCACCTTCTTCTTGCCGTGCAGGACCTGATACTGGGGGGTGAAGTCATGTTCCTCATCCACTCCCAGGGTCTTGGTCGGCAAGTCCCGGACGTGACCGACGGAGGCGTCCACTTCATAGTCCTTGCCCAGAAATTTCTTGATTGTTTTGACTTTTGCCGGCGACTCGACAATGATCAGATCTTTGTTCATAATAAAAGGGGCTATACCTGCTCAGAACCAGGAGCGCAACCAAAAAAAATTATTATTGTAAACATTTAAAATAAATACATATTCAAAAAATGAACAGCCAAACCCTGAAAAACCACCAGGCGCATCACTCCGGTATCTGCGCCATTATCGGCCCCCCGAACAGCGGGAAATCAACCCTGTTGAACCTGTTTCTAGGGCAAAAATTGTCTATTGTCACCCCCAAGCCCCAAACCACCAGGAACCGGATCAGCGGCATTCTGACCTGCGAGGACGCCCAGGTCCTGTTTTTGGACACCCCCGGAATCCACAAATCCGAGAAAGCCCTGAACCGGATGATCGTGAACATAGCCTGGCAGACCCTGGCCGAGGCGGACCTGATCCTGTTCGTCCTGGACGGCTCCCGATACAGCGGCGATCGGGCGATGTCAAGGCTCGAACGGGATCTGTCCCCTGTTTTCAAGCGCCTCAAAAGCCATTTTCAGCCGTTGCTCCTGGCCATCAACAAAATCGACCTGATCGGGTCAAGGCCCCGACTGCTCCCCCTTATTGAACATCTGGCCGGCATCTTCCCCCAGGCGGAAATCGTCCCGATCTCTGCACTCAACGCCGAACACACCACTGAACTCCTCAGGCTGCTCATCCAGAAACTTCCCGTGAATCTGCCCATTTTCCCGGAAGACCAGCTGTCGACCCTGCCCATGCGTTTTTTCGCCGCCGAGATCATCAGGGAAAAACTCATCCTGGTCCTGAACCAGGAGATCCCGTACTCCATCGCCGTAGAAATCGAAAGCTGGCAGGAAATCCCGGAAAAAAACCTGACCGAGGTCCACGCCGTCATCTATGTGGCTCGCCAGAATCACAAGCAGATCGTCATCGGCAAGCAGGGATCCCGTCTCAAACAGGTCGGCCGGGAAGCACGTCTGGAGCTCAGCAGCATCCTGGAACAGCGGATTCACTTAGAGCTCTGGGTCAAGGTCAAGCCCAACTGGTATGAAAACCGGAGCTTTCTGCAGGAGCTTCTCCCTGAATCCGGATTGACCTGATTCGGCCATTTTGGTTCCAAAAGGTAAATGCTCATATTTCCATAAAGAGAGCGGATATGAACGATCAGACACTCGTACAACGCTGGCGCCGGACCCTGGACGACATCGAAGAAGCTGCCCGCAAGGCGGGGCGCGACCCGGCCCAGGTCAGCCTGGTGGCGGTCTCCAAGCTGCATCCCTACCGGGACGTGGCTGCACTGATCCAGGCCGGGCAGCTGGACTTTGGGGAAAACTATGTCCAGGAGGCCCTGGACAAGCAGGCCGAAGGAGGCTCTCTGCAGGGGATCCGCTGGCATTTCATCGGCCGGCTGCAGACCAATAAGGCCAAGTTTCTGGCTGGAAAGTTTCATCTGATTCATTCCCTGGATCGGCTCAAAATGGCCCGGGCCCTGAACAAAAAATCCCTTGAATCCGGGGTCAGACAAGCGGTCCTTATCCAGGTGGACCTGGCCGAAGAAGAGCAGAAGGGCGGCACCGCGGAAGACGACCTGTTCCGGTTCGCCGAAGAGACCCACAGCCTGGAGGGCCTTGAACTCAGAGGGTTGATGTGTATGCCCCCGTTTTTCGACGACGGCGAGCGGGCCAGGCCCTATTTTTCCAGACTCAGAAAAATCAGGGATGCTCTCGAACCTGAATTGGGGACCGATCTGCCCCACCTGTCCATGGGCATGACCGGCGACTACCCCCAGGCCATCGAGGAGGGGGCCACCCTGGTCCGTATCGGAACCAGGATCTTCGGCCCCAGGCCATGAGGGAAGGGGAGCTCGGAACGCGGAGCTCGGAACGCGGAGCGGGGAACTCGGAGCGGGGAACTCGGAGCGGGGAGCGGGGAAGGGGAGCGGGGAACTCGGAACGCGGAGCGCGGAACTCGGAGCGGGGAGCGGGGAACTCGGAACGCGGAATGCGGAACTCGGAGCGCGGAGCTCGGAGCGCGGAGCTGGGAATGGGGAACTCGGAACGCGGAGCGGGGAACTCGGAACGCGGAATGCGGAACTCGGAGCGGGGAGCTCGGAGCGGGGAGGGTCGTGGACTTTAACCCGATCACACAACAGCCTGAACACATTACATATTAAATAATTACATGTCAGATTTGCCAGAGGCAAATCTGACACCGGACAATTTTTTCCTGAGCAACTCCACCATGAGCATGGCCCCGGCCTGGGCAACATTCAAGGAATCGAAGCGACGGCTCATGGGGATGGTCAAGCCGGCATCACAGGCCTTGACAATCCCCGGCCTGACCCCTTTTTCCTCGTTCCCCAGGACCAGGAGAATCGGCCAATCGATCTCGTGATCAAAGACGTTATGACATTCTGACCCGATCCCGGCGTAGCAGGTGTAAAACCCTTTTTCCCGGACGCCCCGCACCAGCCTGGCCAGATTGGTTTCCCTGGCCAGGGGTAGTTCGCTCAAGGCCCCGGCGGCAGACTGCTGAGCCTGCCGTCCTGGGGTGGCGGTCCTGTTTTTGGGCAGGACGATCCCGGCCCCGCCCAAAGCGAACAAGGACCTGGCCAGGGCGCCGAGATTGCCTTCATCCTGGACCTGATCCAGGACCAGAATCAGGGGCAAATCCGCCGTCCGGGCCTGGTCCAGAAGCTGATCCATGTGTTGATATCCTTTTGGAAAAACACGCAGGGCAAACCCCTGATGATTTTTCAAGGCAAACTCCGCAAACTTCCGGCCCGGGATATACTGATAACGAATCCCGGCCGCCTGGCAAAGTCCGATGATCTGGCTCACATCTTTGCCTTTTTTCTGCTTCTCGATGAAGACCGAACTCACTTTTTCAGGGGTCCGGCTCAAAAATTCCACCACCGTATGTTTGCCGCCCAAAAGGCTCGGGGTTGATTTGTTTTGCATAATCAGCTTATTTGTTTTGACAACTCAAAATGTTTCAGGTAAGATTACAAAATCGATTCAAATGGCTGGAGAAGATCACACACGACACACCCTGATCTCCGGTCCAGCCGTGAAGAACCTCTGGCATCAATTCGCACGAAAAGACCCGGTTATCAGATATGGGGAAACGCTGCCCAATACATCGATAACCTTTGCGCGTGACCTGGCGGAAGTGCCTGGAGACATTAACCCGATTCAAACCGCAAAGCAGGACCTATGAAGAACCGTATCCTAAATCGTCTCTATTTGTTTTGTCTGCCGATGGTTTTCCTGATCTCCTGTGCACCTCTCCAACAGTCCCGGCAGTCCACGCCGAGCCCCACGACCGCTCAAAACGGTCCTGAAAGAACAGCCAGCAGGACTGCACAGGCAGAAGGGCAAATCAACAACGCCACCAGCCGATCCCAAGGCGCCGCCGGAACCACGGCTGAGCAAGGCGTCTCCGGGGTGGACATCAGCCGGGATCTGACCCAGCCCCTTGAAAAAGAAGTCACCGAAACCCCGCCCGAAACCGGCTCTTTTGCAACCACCGCCCTGGACCAGGAGGCCCGGAAGGCACTGCAATCAGAACCGGAAATCTCTTTTGAGCTCGATATCAAAGAGACCAAGACCCTGGAATACTACTTTCAGTATTACACCCAAAAGAATCACGAGTCCTTCCAGCGCTGGCTCAAGAGGGCGGAACCGTTTCTGCCTTATATCCGCAAGGTCTTCACCGAAAAAGGACTCCCCCAGGACCTGGTCTTTCTTCCTTTTGCCGAGAGTGGCTTCAACCCCTGGGCCTATTCCAGGGCTGGGGCGGCCGGACTCTGGCAGTTCATCCCGTCCACAGCCAGAATGTTCGATTTGGAAGTCGACTGGTGGCTGGACGAACGACGGGATCCATACCTTGCGACACAGGCCGCAGCAGAATTTCTGAGCCAGCTGTACGAACGCTTCGGAGACTGGTACCTGGCCCTGGCCGCCTATAACTGCGGCGGGGGAAACATATCCAGGGCCCTGAAGAAAGCCGAAGGGTCAACCTTTTTCGATATCAGCCGGACCAAGAACTATCTGCCCCGGGAAACGCGGAACTACATCCCCAAGTTCCTGGCCATCTTGAAAATCGTCCGCAACCTGGAAAGCCTCGGCTTTGACCCCATCTCCTGGGAGGCGCCGGTGGCCGCGGAAAAACTGAACGTAGAAGGGGGCACCGATCTCCTGGCCCTGACCAGGCACCTTGGCCTGGACTGGGATCAGTTTCGACACGCCAATCCCGCCTTCAGAAGGATGGCCGCCCCCCCTTACAAAAGCTGTCCCGTCTATCTCGACTCTTCCTTGCTGGCCAGAGCGAAAACTTTCTTGAAATCAAGGGAAGCGACGCCATATGCCGGATTTCACAGGTATCGGGTCCAAAAAGGGGACTCCTGGTGGAGACTCTCCAAACGATACCAGGTCCCCATCCAGGTTCTGAAGAAGACCAACCAGACCGGATCCAACCTCCTCAGGTCCGGGGAGTGGATCCTGATCCCGGGCTCAGGAGGCAAGAGCCTGGCCGGAAACTCCATAAGCCCGTCCGGCAGCTCGCAGACCTACCAGGTCAGGCAGGGAGACAGCCTGTGGAAGATCTCCCGCCGCTTTGGCCTGAGTCTGGACAGCCTCTGCCGGGCGAACAACATCGCATCCAGGGAGCGCTCTCTGCGAATCGGCCGGAAGCTGCTTATTCCTGGCCTCAACAAGCAGCAGAAAAGGCATGTCCTGGCCAGCAAACGTTCCAACTACACCATCCAAGCGGGCGACAACCTCTGGAGCATTTCCAGACGCTTCGATATCAGTCTTCAGACCCTGCTTACCGCCAACGGACTGCGTAAAGACGAGATCCTCCAGGCAGGAACCAAACTCTACATCCCGGACATCACCCCGGGCCAGACCCGCCAGACCAGACAGCGAGCCCAGTCATCGCACCGAAAGATCATCGAATACTATGTCCAAAAAGGCGACAACCTCTGGAACATCTCCAACCGCTTTGACGTCAGTCTGAAGACCCTGCTGGCCGCCAATGACCTGGGCCAGGGAGAAGTCCTGCATATCGGCAAACAGCTCTCCATCCCTGTCACCCGGGACAGCAAGCCGGTTTCCGAGGCCAGCAGCGGGACTGCGGGCAAGCACCGGAAAGTCGTGTTTCATACTATCAGGCAAGGGGACTCCCTCTGGAGCATCGCCAGGAGGTACGAAGTCAGCATCAAACAACTGCGAACCTGGAACGGCATCGGTTCCGGCAACCTGCTGCGCCCCGGCGATTCCCTGAATATCCTCCTCAATTGAAAAAGCAGACCACAGCTATTGGGATCATCAGGACAATCGGGACAGGACTAGATCGCGGGTTGCAGCCACTGAGAACTCCAGTCCGGTCCAGAGCCTGAACTGCCCGGCAGCCTGATGCACGAACATCTCCACCCCGGAAATACAGGCACGGCCCCTGGCTTTTGCCTCCTGAAGCAGTCTGGTTTGAAGCGGGTTGTAGACCAGATCGTAGACAATTTCGCATTTGGCCAGATCTTGAGGCGGATAGGGGACGCGGGCCTGCCCGGCGCCGGCCATCCCCAGGGGAGTGGCGTTGATCAGGAGTTCCACCCGCGGATCTGTCCTGTGCTCCCAGGATACGCCGCTGACGCCGAAGTCCCTTTCAAGGGCACAGAGGCGGTCCTGATTACGGGCGGCAATCAAAATGCTGCCGACCCCCAGTTCCCGCAATCCCTGGCAACAGGCCCGGGCCGCCCCTCCGCAGCCCAGAATCAAGACCGAATTCGGCTGTATCCCCTTTCTTAGCAACGGGGCAATGACCCCGCCGCAATCGGTATTCTCTCCCCAGAGCTCCTGATTATCCCAGAAAACCGTGTTCACGGCCCCGGTCCCGGCAGCCCTTGCGGTCAGCTTGTCCAGCAGGGGCAGGATGTTTTCCTTGTGGGGAATGGTAACGCTCAGCCCTGAAATCGGCAGGATACGCACGGACTGCATGAACACCGGCAGAGCATCCGCTTTCAGGGACCAGGCCAGATAGACGAATGGAAGGTTGCGGTCGGCAAAGGCCCGGTTGTGAATCAAGGGACTCAAGGAATGACCCAGGGGATGCCCGATGATTCCAAAGAGTCTTTCAGGCAGGATAAACTCTGGCCGCTCCAGGGCCATCGGCTAGACCCCTCTCACGTATTCCGCCCCCTGTTTGAGGGCTTTTTCATTGAGGGGGATCAAGCGGCTGTTCTGTTTCGAAAAGACCCGGTCCAGGGCGCCTTGAGCCGACTCCAGGGCCAGGCAGCCGGTTGCCTCCAGCCAGGCCCCGAGCATGACCATGTTGGCCATCTTGGCCGTGCCCAACTTATCGGCAATGGAGTTGGCCGGGACGGAAAAGGTCCTGAGCCGCTTCTGTTCCAGGATCCCCGGGTCTATGATCGAGGTGTTGGCCACCAGAACCCCGCCAATTGCCAATCGCGGCTGAAACTTATCCACGGAAGGCTGATTCATGACGATCAGGCTCTTGGGAGAATAGACTATCGGAGACCCGATCTCTTCATCCGAGAGAACAACGGTGCAGTTGGCGGTCCCCCCCCGCATTTCAACCCCGTAAACCGGCATGAAGGTGCATTCCAGCCCCTGGTCCATAGCGGCATAGGCCAGCAGGTTGCCGATGAGCATGACCCCCTGGCCGCCGAAACCTGCAATGATAACGTCCTGATACAATACGCGACCCTCCAAAAACTTTTTCGTAGGCCAGGCTGAGAGCCTGGCCTACGAAAAAGTTTTTATATTTTAAACATCAATAAAACAAGAAGCAAAGGCCTGTGGTCAAGCTCAGGCCACTGAGCGCACCGCTTTTTATTCTTCGGTTTGAACCGTGATAAGGCGTTGGGACTCAAAATTATAGGCCATCGTTGTCATTGTCTTTGAAAATCCCCAGGGGGAAATAATCGATCATTTCCCCCCCGACCCGTTCGTTGGCCTCCACCGGAGTCATCCGCCAGTTGGTCGGGCAGGCCGCCAGGAACTCCACAAAGGAAAAGCCTTTGTGCTGGACTTGATTGGCAAAGCCTTTCTTCAGGATCTTGCCCGCCTTTTTTATGTTTTTGACATTGTTAACCGCAACCCGGGCCGAAAAATACACTCCAGGCAGGCCGGCTATGATCTCGGTCATCTTCAACGGCGCCCCGTCCGTCTCGAAACTGCGTCCCTGCTGCGAGGTTGTTGTCTTCTGCCCGACCATGGTCGTCGGGGCCAGCTGCCCTCCGGTCATGCCGTAGACGGTGTTGTTTACGAAGACCACGGTCATGTTTTCCCCGCGGTTAGCAGCGTACATGATCTCGGACAGACCGATGGCCGCCAGGTCTCCGTCGCCCTGGTAGGTAAAGACCACGTTCTCCGGATTGGCGCGTTTCACCCCGGTGGCCACCGCGGCCGCTCTGCCGTGAGGGGACTCCACGGTATCCAGCAGCAGATAATTGTAGATAAACACGGAGCAGCCGACCGAGGCCACACAGATCGTGTCTTGAACCACCCCGAGCTGATCCAGGACGTCGGCCAGCAGCCGATGGACTATGCCATGATGACAGCCCGGACAGAAATGGGTCGCAGTATCCGCCAGAACGTCAGGCAGACGAAAGACTTGTTTTTCTTCAGTTTGTATTGCCTGGGTCATTTGTATCGCTTCCTGAGATATGGTTAGTGGTTGGGGTTTTGCGAGAACCTGGAACCTTGGGGTTGCGGGCGAAGCCCGCTTTAGCCTGCCTTAGCGGGCATGGCCTCCTCGATCGGACCCAACAGGTCATCCGGATTGGCCAAATGCCCCGGAAGAACACAGTGTAACCCGGAGTCGGCATGTCTGCGAATGGCCAGACGGACATCGTCCACCATCTGACCGGCATTGTTTTCCAGGGTTAAAAACCCCTTGCCCTGAGCGGCCAGACGATCGAGGGGGGCCTCAGGAAAGGGGTAGAGGCTGATGGGCCTGAACAGGCCGACCTTCTCGTTCTTCTCCCGCAGTTTACGCACTGCGCTTTTGGCGATCCGGCCCATGGAACCGAAGGCAACCACAATCAACTCCGCGTCCTGGGTGCGATATTCCTCCCAGTCGCACTCCTTGCGCATGGCCTGATACTTTTCCTGCAATTTCCTGTTATGCCCGGCCAATGCCCCATCTGAAAGGTACAAGGATTTCAAAAGCCTCGGCTCTCTGTTTCTGGCCCCGCTCAGAGACCAGTCCAGCCCTTTGCCGTCCAGGACGACCCTCTCTTTCCAGTTTTTGATCGGCTCTTTCATCTGCCCGAGAATCGCATCCCCAAGCACAACCACGGGGTTGCGGTACAAAAATGCCAGGTCAAAGGCACGGATGGTCAGGTCATAGGCCTCCTGGCAACTGGCCGGCGCCAGGGTCAGGGTCCTGTAGTCCCCGTGTCCCCCCCCTCTGGTGGTCTGATAGTAGTCCCCCTGGGAAGGATCTATGCTCCCCAGACCAGGGCCGCCTCTGCAGATATTTACGATAACCCCGGGCAGCTGACTGCCGGCCATATAGGAGATGGCCTCCTGCTTCAAGGCAATTCCCGGACTGGAGGAGGAGGTCATGGCCCTTTTCCCGCAGGCCGTAGCTCCCAGAAGCATATTGGCAGCGGCGATCTCGCTTTCAGCCTGGACAAACGTGCCACCGACCTCCACCAGAGACTCCGACAGCAGTTCAGGTATTTCACTCTGGGGAGTGATGGGGTAGGCGAAGTAGCATTCGCAACCCGCAGCCACGGCCCCCAGGGCAATAGCCTCGTTTCCCTTGACCAGTAAGTTTGTATCATTTTTTTTCATGGGCCTGTCCCCCCTTTTTGTCCCGAAATACCGTCAATGCCCAGTCAGGGCAGATCTCGGCGCAAAACGAGCAGCCTTTGCACTTTTCCTGAAGAGATTCAGGTACATGAACCACCTTGTATCCGCTCGAGTTCATCCTGTCCGAGAGGCACAGGACTTCCTCGGGACAAACCGTGGTGCACAGCAGGCATCCCTTGCATCGATTTTCTCTGATTTCTACTCTCGACATTGGGTTCTATCCTCTCCTAATTCAGATCAGTCCTGCCTGATTTCATGGCATTTTCATTTATATGATCAACATGGCGTCCCCGTAGGAAAAAAAGCGGTATCCCTCTTCCACGGCCGACTCATAGGCCTTCAGGATCCTCTCCCGCCCTGCGAAGGCGGCGATCATCAAAAGCAGAGAAGACCGGGGCAAATGGAAATTCGTGATCAGATGATCCACGACCTTGAAACGAAAGCCAGGATAGATATAAACATCGACCCAGCCCATGTATTCTGCGATCCGGCCCAGCTTTTCCCGAACGCCCTCCAGAGTGCGGACAGTGGTGGTGCCCACGGCAACTACCGGCCGCCCCCGCTTTTTAGCCTCGTTGATCTTTCGGGCCGAGGAAGCGTCAATCCGGACATATTCGGCGTGCAGTTCGTGTTCTCTGATATCGGCGCAGCGGACCGGGTTGAAGGTTCCATAGCCGACATAGAGATTCAGAGGGACAATATCTATCCCTTTCTCCAGCAGTTTGTCCAGTACTTCCTGATCAAAGTGCAGGCCGGCAGTCGCCGCAGCCATGGAACCGGCCTGCTGCTTATCGGCATAGACCGTCTGGTAGCGTTCCCAGTCCCTGGCCTCACTCTCCCGTTTGATGTACGGCGGCAGAGGTATCAGGCCCACCTCCTCGATAATGGGCAGGAGTTCGTTTTTCCAGAGCAGACGCCCGCTGACGCGGCCGAAGAGATCCTTGCGGTCTACTGATAATCCGAGTCGATCGCAAAACCAGATCTGCTGCCCCACTTTCACTTTTTTTGCCGGTTTGATCAACCCCTCCACCCGGGACCACCACCATTCCCCACGGTCTTTCTCACCCCTGATCAAGGGCAGAGGCGTGAGCAGAAGAAATTCGACCCGCCCGCTGCTTTCCGCTTTTCGGCCCAGCAATCTGGCAGGAAAGACCGTGCTTGTATTGATCACCACCACCGAATTTTCCGGGAGCAGCTCAGGGATATCCCCAAAGGTGCCGTGCAACAGGCTGTCGTCGGCTCGATTCAGAGCCAGCAACCGCGATACGGAACGCCGGTCGATGGGATACTGGGCAATTTGCTTTTCCGGCAATTCATAGGTATAGTTTTCCAGGTCAAAAGGGTCCGCTGGCCGGCCCCTTTTACGCGTCACATGTTTCATGCTGTCACGATCATTCCCTGGCTATAGAATTTTGGATTTTGGATTTTCGATTGTTAAGACAAAGAATAAGAGCTGGTTATATAGCATAAATCAAAAATTTTTTTCTTAAAGGATATAGATCTCGCAAGAAAAACCAGTCATATTTCAGGCCTGCCAGAGACAGGGCTGAAAAGGAGTCCGGTATGTTCAAGAAAATACTTCTTTTAAGCGGTTTCCTGATGCTTTTCACCGCCTGCTCCGGGATGCAGAACCCCTTCGTGCCGCAACCTGACACTGGTTCTGACATTTCAATGCAAGAGAGTCAATCAGAACCTCCCCCGGAAGACGTCAACACCTACTTCGACTTCGAAGATATCCTGATCCCAAGCGATTTAAGCCTTGACCAGGATAAATCGATCATCTTTCAAACCTCTCAGATAAAAGCTGGCAAACTGGAATTTCACGGCCGGGTGGATCCGGTCTCTTTGTTCGATTTTTTCATCGTGAACCTTCCCCAGGACAACTGGAGCATCAAGGGGCAGTTCAAATATGGTCATTTCTTGATTATTGCTGAAAAACCCGGCAAGTTTACCGTCCTGAAAATTTCCGAAGGCAACTTAAGAACCACTCTCCAACTCTGGGTCACTCCCAGACTTCCATGAATGCGACCATGATCCCGCAGCATCTGAAACTCACCCAGTACAAGGAGCGCAGGGTCCACCTGGGCCTGTGCGGCAGCATCGCCGCCTATAAAGCAATTGACGTCTGCAGGGCCCTGCAGGGGACCGATATCAAAACCAGTGCGGTCCTGAGCGAGGCCGGCGCCAGGTTTGTCACCCGGCTGAGCCTCGAGGCCCTCGGTGTGGATCCGGTTCAGACCGGCCTCTTTTCCAGGGAGGACCCAGTCTTTGCACATCTCGAACCCGGACAGAACGCCTCCCTGATGCTCATTCTCCCGGCCACAGCCAACACCATGGCCAAACTGGCCGCCGGGATCTCCGACAACATGCTCACCTGCCAGGCCCTGGCCTTTCCCGGGCCGCTGTTGATCGTGCCGGCCATGAATCCAAACCTCTGGTCCGCTCCGGCCACACAAGAAAATCTGGCCAGGCTGAGAAACCGGGAAAATGTCCGGGTCATGCAGCCGGAAATCGGCGAAATGGCCTGCGGCGACCTGGGCAGGGGCAAGCTGCCTCCTCTTTTAGATATTTACGCTCAGACTTTGAAATCCCTGAGCCAACAGGACTTGTCCGGTCTCAAGATCTTGATCAGCCTGGGCCCGACCAGAGAATTCTGGGATCCGGTCCGCTTCTGGTCCAACCCCTCGAGTGGGCGGATGGGAGCGGCCCTGGCCGTAACGGCCTGGCTTCGGGGAGCAGAGGTCAAATGTGTCTGCGGGCCAAGCGATATCTGGCTGCCACCCTTCCTGGAAAGACAGGACGTTGTCTCGGCCCGGGAAATGTATGAAGCCTGTCTCGATTCCTGGCCGGAGTTTGACATTGGTTGCCTCTGCGCGGCAGTCTCCGATTTTCGCCCGAAGACAACGCTGGCTGAAAAATTCAAAAAGGCGCGGTGTGATAGCGGATTCAACATCGAATTCCAGGGAAATCCCGACATACTCAAGGCTCTTGGCCGCAACAAACAGAAAGGACAACGCCTGATCGGTTTTGCTGCTGAAACTGAAGCGGATCTGCCTGCTTTATCCAAAGAAAAGCTTGAGAAAAAGAACCTGGACCTTATTTGCGCCAACAGGATCACCGATCCCGGGACCGGGTTCACGCATGCAACCAACTCCGTTTTCTTGTTGAACAAACAAGGGCAAAGCAGTCTCCTCCCGGTCATGAGCAAGGCTGATATCGGATGGACAATATGGGATTGGATCTTAAAGACCTGGACCTCAAACCAGGGCTGAAGGGGTGGTACTCGAGCGGGCTCCGCTATCTTCTTTGCCCGGATAAGGATCAAAGCGAGCCAGGGAATGCCCCTTTGGAAGCATCTAATGCCGAGCTCTGTTTCCCCGAACCCTGGGCCCGGATATACAACAGCCGTTCGACCGGATGCACATCCGTCTGGACCTACTGGCAGCTTCCCCTTGATCTTGGGCCGCAGGCATCAGTAGAACGAAAACGCTTATTTCAAAATATCGTTTCCGCCTTGAACTGGCCTCAGGAACACCTCGTTTTCTGGCCTCTTTCCGCAATAAACACCGAGGGACTCCTGCCCAGGACAGACCTTTTCCACCAGGGGGTTTTGCTTTTGAAACCCTTGTACATCCTTTGTTTTGGCGATCAAGCCTTCGCCTCTCTCTTTCCCGGGAACAGCAAAGAGTACGGCCTTTTCAAAGTGGATCAAATCAATTATATCTATCTGCCGGGTCCCGAGGATATGCTGCCGGACAATAAACAGGCCAAGCGCATTGTCTGGAGCACCCTGAAAAACTTGTGATACACAAACACAAAGGGAAGGTTCTATGAAAGTACTTGTCACCGGTGCAGCGGGATTTATAGGATTTCATCTCAGCCGCCGACTCCTGGCAGAAGGGTTTCAGGTGGTTGGGCTGGACAACCTCAATGCATACTACAGTGTGGCTCTGAAAAAGGACAGGCTGGCCCTGCTGCAGGAGCAGGACCACTTCCGGTTCGCCCCTGTTTCCCTGGATGACCAGCCCGCCCTGGAAACCCTTTTCCAGGAACACGATTTCGACACAGTGGTCAATCTCGCGGCCCAGGCCGGCGTCAGGTACAGCCTGACCAACCCGAAAGAGTACATAGACAGCAACCTGGTCGGGTTCGCCAATCTACTGGAATGCTGCCGGCATGCCGCTATCAGGCATCTTGTTTTCGCTTCCTCCAGTTCGGTCTACGGCTTAAATACGACCCTGCCTTTCAGTGTGCACCACAATGTTGATCACCCCATCAGTCTGTATGCCGCCAGCAAAAAATCCAACGAACTCATGGCCCACTGTTACAGTTACCTGTATGGCCTCCCCTGTACCGGACTTCGCTTTTTCACCGTTTATGGCCCCTGGGGCCGACCGGACATGGCCCTGTTTCTATTCACGGAGAAGATCCTGCAGGGACAACCGATCAAAGTCTTCAACAACGGCCGCATGAAACGCGACTTCACCTACATCGACGATATCGTGGAAGGAGTTTCCCTGGTCATGCAGCGGATACCCGGGACCAATCCCGCCTGGGACGGCGCTGATCCCGACCCCTCCTCCAGTCCGGCACCGTACAAGCTTTACAACATCGGAAACAACAACAGCGTTCAGCTCGAGTATTTTATTCAGGTCCTGGAAGAGAACCTGGGAAAACAGGCCGTGAAGGAGTATCATCCACTCCAGCCCGGTGACGTGCCCAACACCTTTGCTGATATCGACGATTTGACTCGTGATGTGAATTTCGAGCCGAAAATTAAGATCGAGCAGGGGATTCCCGCTTTTATCGATTGGTATAAAACCTACTACTCAGTGTAATATCCAGAAGGAACATCCATGGGACGAACAATAGCGATTGCCAATCAAAAAGGCGGCGTGGGCAAAACAACAACAGCCATCAATCTGGCTGCTTCCCTGGCCGCCATGGAAAAAAAGGTCCTGTTGATCGATTGCGATCCCCAGGCCAATGCCTCCAGCGGTTTGAACATAGTGCCCAATGAGCAGGGCAACCTCTACAGGGCCCTGTATGAACCGGAGTCGGCTCAGAGCATGGTCTACCCCTCCAGAAACAGCTACCTGAACGTCCTGCCTTCCATACCCGACCTGGCGGCTGCAGAACTGGAGCTGGTCGAGAAGATGGCCCGGGAGTATTACCTAAAAGGGGTTGTGGAGCACTTCAAGGCCGAATACGAATACATCCTTCTTGACTGCCCCCCGTCCCTGGGACTGTTGACCGTCAATGCCCTTTGCGCCGCGGACAGTCTCCTCATCCCCCTGCAGTGCGAGTACTATGCCCTTGAAGGCATCACCCAGCTGATCAGGTCTTATGAACAGGTCCGCAAGCGGCTGAACCAGGAACTGAAACTCCTGGGCGTCGTGCTCACCATGTTCGACAAGCGAAACAAACTCTCTCACCAGGTAGAGAACGAAGTCCGCAGCTACTTTGCACAAAAGGTATTCGGGACCATCATCCCAAGAAACGTCCGCTTGTCGGAAGCCCCCAGCCACGGGCTTCCGGTCATCTACTACGACTGCAAGTCAAAGGGTTCCCAATCCTATTTGGATCTCGGCCGGGAATTTCTGACCCGGGCCTGACCTGCCTGTTGCCTGCTAAGGGCCAGGACGCGACCTCACCCATCTCATTCGTCCCGGGAACAACCGCCTCCAGCTGGTTTTCAAATCCTGCCGCTTCTGTTGATTTTTTCAATCATTTTCCTTATGCTTCCACCCGAGACAACCGTTTCCGACAAAAGACAACGTCTATATTTTTGCATGGAGCCCTTATGAGCACAGTGAACCGCGGCCTGGGAAGAGGCCTGGATGTCCTGTTTTCTTCGGAAAATGAACCGCAAGCCCCTGATAGCAACGCAGCCAAGCAGATTGCGATCGACCTGATCGAACCTAATCCCCTCCAGCCGCGCAAGCGCATCAGCGAGCAGAGCCTCCAGGAATTGTCTCTTTCTATCAGTCAGCAGGGCGTGCTGCAGCCCATTCTTCTCCGACCGAACCCGGACGAGTCCCGGAAATATCAAATAGTGGCCGGAGAAAGGCGCTGGAGAGCGGCCTCCCTGGCCGGACTTTCCACCATACCAGCCATTATCAAAAACATGACCGATTCCGATGCGCTCATAGTCGGCCTTGTCGAGAATCTGCAACGGGAAGACCTGAACCCGATGGAAGAGTCCGAAGCCATTGAGCACCTCCAGACAGAACTCAAACTCTCCCAGGAGGCCCTCTCCCAAAAAATCGGCAAAAGCCGGCCTTCCATCGCCAACAGCCTGCGCTTGCTTCAACTCGACCCCTTGATCAAGGAGGCTGTCCGCAACGACGCCATCTCCGCCGGAGCTGCCCGGTCCCTGTTGGGCATCAGCGATTTAGACGCGAGGCAGCTGTTTTTCGAGTACATCATCAAGAACAAGACCTCGGTGCGACAGATCGAAGCCGGGGTCAACCACTGGAAGAAACATGGCCGACTTCCGGCGCATATTCTGAAGGATCAGGACAGATCCAGCCAGAAAGAGTCCAACCTTCCTCTGTTTGAGGGCCTGAAAAAATCTTTTGTGACCCAGGTCCGAAAGCGCCTCGACTGTCCGGTAAAGATCTCCGGCGATCAGGAACAAGGCCGAATCACCCTGTCCTATCGTACCGAGCATGAACTGCGCAACATTCTCGAGCACTTCGGAGTCGGCCACCCTCATGTTTCACGTGAAACAACACAACACAACTGATAAAGCAAGTCCACAACCAAAAAAACATGCTGGTCAAGGTCAACAAGCTCTCACATTCCTTCGGAAACCACTGGGTCCTGAAGAACCTCTCCTTCAGCGTTCAGGAAAAGGAGTTCGTCATTGTCACCGGGCATTCCGGTGCCGGGAAGACCACCCTTCTCCAATTGCTGCACGGCGTTCTGCCGGTCCAGCGAGGGGAGGCGGAAATTGCCGGCTACAAACTGAATTCTCTGAGCCAAGCCCGGCTTCCCTGCCTGCGCCGGGAAATAGGAGTGGTTTTTCAGGATTTCAAGATACTGGGCAATAAGACTGTAGGAGAAAATGTGGCCCTGGCTCTGGAAGTCCGGGGGAAACACAAGGCTCAGATTCAAAGGAGGGTAAACGCAGTGCTCAGGGGGGTGCAGATGGATCACATGCGCGATGTGACCTGTAAGAACCTGTCCGGCGGGGAACAGCAACGAGTGGCCATTGCCAGGGCCATCGTGGTCAACCCCAAGATTCTGCTGGCGGACGAACCCACCGGGAATCTGGACAACGATCTTTCCCTGAGGCTGGTCCAGATCTTTCGAAAATTCAACGAGCATGGAACCACGGTTATCATGGCCACTCACAACAAGACGATCATTGAGGAGTTGGCCTGCACCCAGTTGATCGACCTCGATAAGACCAGGTATACCAGAAGTTAGCATAAATTGCGGTTTGTATCTGCCTTCAATGAGACCCTATGCGTTCATGCAGGATAAGGACTTAATTTCAGGCAAACTTCTGGTATCTAACTGATAAAATAAACGAAAATAGAATTTTACTCTGAAGTTTCTATGACCATTTTCAAACTCCTGCTCAAAGGCGTGGCCAACTTCAAGGCCAACAAGTTCGAATTCGCCCTGACCCTGCTCGGTGTTGTCCTGATTACCTTTATCGGTACCTTTCTGGTCCTGGTGGCCCATAACGTTCAAAACCGCATCGTGGCTGACAAGGGAGAGATGCAGTTCCAGATCTACTGGAAAAAGGGTTCCGATGCCGAGCTGGTCAAAGAGGATTGGGCCAGGCTGGGCAGGATGGACTCTGTGCAAGAGATGCAGACGTTTGAGCCGGGGAGCGGTCTTCAAGTGCTGGCCGATTCCCTGGGGGAGGATCTCGATCTTTCCTGGTTTGCAGGCAAAAACAATCCTCTGCCCCCCACGGCCGTGGTCAGTATCAACCTGGATCGAAAGCGTCCGGAGGAGCAGGCCCGGGAGTTCAAGGAAGAGATACAGTCTCTGCAGAGGGTGGACCGGATCCATTACAATCCCCTGCAACTCGATTCCGCGGGTTCCTGGCTCAAATTCAGCAGAAGTGTTCTCTGGCCCCTGAATTTCATTTTGCTGTTGCTGGTGGGCCTTATTGTGGGTAACACCATCAAACTGGCTCAGCTTCAGGTCCAGGATGAGATTGCCGTCCTCAGGCTGGTCGGGGCGGCCAGGTGGTACATCCTGCTCCCGCTTTTGTCGGGAGGGGCCTTTTACGCCCTGGCCGGAGGAGCCCTGGCCCTGGGCCTTTTGAAGATAACTCAGGTCAGCCTGAACGAAGTCCTGAACACGGCGCCGTTCTGGTTACGCGTCGAATATCTCACCTGGCATCAGTCCCTGACGGTCCTGGCTGTCCTGACTTCGGTTACCGTGATCTTCAGCTGGGCCAATATCAGAAAATAGAGATGTTTTAAGACAGGGATCTGAAACGGGATCGAGGATGATGTGAACAAATCTATTATGATCTGGGATGAAAAAGTGGCTCAGGACTACGTCTCCTGGGAAAACAGTGAGCCGGGCCAGTTCGCCCTGGCCCGGAAAAAGAGTCTGCTCCTGAGTATCTGCGCTCCCTGGTTGACCCGGAAGGCTTCCGTCCTGGAAGTCGGCTGCGGAACAGGCTATTTTTTGCAGGTGCTGCAGGAGGCTGGCCTGGACGTAACCGGCGTGGATTTTTCTCCTCCCATGCTGAACCGAGCCCGGGGGCGGGTCGGTTCCAGAGTGGATCTGCATCTGGGCAATGCAGAATATCTCCAGTTTGAAACCAACGGCTACGATTATGTCCTTCTTTTGAATGTCCTGGAGTTCTGCAGAAACCCCGGGGACGCACTCGAAGAAGCCTTCAGAATCGCCAAGAAAGGGGTGCTCGTCAATTTCCTGAACCGGCACTCCTGCTATTATCTGGCCCGGAGGCTGGGCGGGCATCCAAGATGCAGCCTGGACATCCTGTATGCCAAGGCTCACTACTGGAGCTGGCCTGAAATGCGACGCTTTCTCAACCTGAAAATCGGTCAGTACCCGATAAAATTCGGCTCTGTCCTGCCCGGCCCACCGTGTACCTGGAAAGACAAAACCTTTTGCAGGTCTTTAAATTCCCGGATCTATCCACTGCCCTGGGGGGCGCAGTGCGCGGCGCGTCTGACCTTTTGCCGGACGATTCCCCTGACCCCGATCTTTGCCTGGAAAAGGGAACCGCAGCTTAATTATCCCAAGACGAACACCTTGACCTCGGATTGTTTCGACATCCCCTCCTGCCCGGCCGGGATACGAATCAGACCGTCGGCCTGGAGCATGGTTTTCAACAACCCTGATTTTCCGATCAAAGGGACGGCCGTGGGCAAACCTTCATCGGAAAATTCGAGACGGACCCGGACATAGTCTTCCCTGCCCTGCTTGGAGGCAAGATTTCGCCCCAGCCTGGCCGGAACAGAGGCCCGAGGGATTCTGCTTCTGTCCGGACCCTCCCCGGCAAGACGACGCAGCAACGGGGTCACCAGGACCAGAAAGACGACCTGGACCGAAGTGACCTGACCGGGAAGACCGATGACGGGCTTTCCGCCGATATCGGCCAGGATGGTCGGTTTGCCCGGACTGATGGAAACCCCGTGAGCCAGGATCGTGCTGTTGTCCATGTCCTCAAGAGCCGCCAGGGTCAGATCCCTGGTCCCTACGGAACTCCCTCCGGATATCAGGATCAGATCGCATTCCTTCCAGGCCCTCTCCAGTGTCTGTCTGATCTCGGCAAGCTCGTCGGAAACAATCCCGTAGGAGACGGGATCTGCCCCGCAGTCTTGGCTGAGACATCTCAGGGTATGGCTGTTCACATCCCTGATCTGACCGATTGCCGGATCCCGGTCCGCGGAAACAAGTTCGTCTCCGCTGGAGATGATCCCGACTCTGGGGGTTTGAAAGACGTTGACCCTTCTGTGGCCCAGGGCGGCCAGAAGGCCGATCTCCTGCGCGCGAAGTCTGGTTCCCGGAGCCAGGACCTGCTCGCCGGCGGAACAGTCTTCGCCTTTGGCCATGATATTTTCACCAGGGGCCACTGTCCTTCTGATCTCGAGTTCACCTTCGCCAAAGGGGTGGGTGTGCTCCAGCATAACCACGGCGTCGGCTCCCTCGGGCAAAACGCCCCCGGTGACGACCTCTGCGCACTGCCCGGAGCGCAGCCTGGTTTTGGGAAAAACTCCTATGGGGATTCGCTCAACAATATCCAGATAAGCCGGGTTGAATTCACTGGCCCCAAAGCAATCACTGGCTATAAGGGCATAGCCGTCCATGCTGGAACGGGAAAAGGGGGGCAGGTCCTCCGAGGCAATGACTCCCTCGGCCAGGACGTCATCATGAATCTCAGCGAGTTCTTTGCTGTATCTTGCCTCCGGCCTGGAAAACCCCTTTATCAATTCCAGGAATGTTTGAACGGAGACAACCTGGAAAAAATCAGACCCCATTCAAACCTCCAGGCTTATATTGATATGACCGGGTTGATAGCCTTTCAGCGAAGAAAGCATCCCCTTGATCCCATTGGCCAGTATCCCATTGACGAAGGGGTTCAAGGGTAGCTGTGTGCCGTTTACCGTGATCTGCAAAGAAGAATCCAGGGCCTGACACTCCCGGGTGGAAGCCTCTCCCCGGACTATCTCCCGGGCCAGTTCGCCGCAATCCTCCCGGCCGCAGGCCTGGCAGTCAAGACCGGGAAGCATGAAGCCCTTTTCCGAGATCAGCCGCGCCAGATCGGCAACCTCATGAAGCGTTGTATACCCTGGGAAACTGTGACCACTCCAGACCCCCAGGGTCATTCCGGCGTCCAGTTCTTGAATTTCCGGCAACGTATCGGCCAGGATGATTTTTGGGAGATAGTTCAGCCGCTTGCCGCCTTCAACCAGCAGGACGTCGGCCTCCAGGAGGCCGGTCAGGTCAGGGAGATACTTCTGGCTGTTCCAGAGCAGCTGGGTTCTTGATTCACTCAACCCGAGGACTGAATCGGCATATTGGCTGAGGACTTCGGTGTCCGAGCCCTCCAGGGCCAAACGATGGTGACTGAATTTGGCTACCGCGACCTTGAGGCCGGTTTCTTTGAAATGCTTGCAAAGTTCCAGGACCAGGGTTGTTTTGCCACTGTCCTTGTATCCGATCAGGGCTGCAGCCTGCATATGAAAATCTCCTTTGCCGGCGTCTGTTTCAGAAACCGGCGCTAGAATGAAAAGAAAAACTGAGCAAAGACGGTCATGAATATACCCGGAAAGATCTTTTGACAATACTTTCAGCTTGGTCTACATAAATTCCTCCGTTTATCAAGCGATCGCCCCTGGATTTGCTAATAAAACTCAATTTATGACGACTGTAAGTATAAAACCAAAAATATTTTTGTAAAGACACGAATTGTGACACTAAGACACTATGGAAATTATTAATAAAATTAAAGGCTTTACAGATATATTTCCGCCAACTTCGGAGACCTATACCCGTTTGGAGCAAGCAGCCAGGCAGATCTTCTCCCGCTATGGGTTCAGGGAACTCCGTCTTCCGCTGCTGGAAAAGACCGAACTCTTTGCCAGATCCATCGGCGACGAGACCGATATAGTCCAAAAGGAGATGTATTCCTTCCAGGATCGCAAGGGGCGGTCCCTGACCCTGCGGCCGGAGGCCACGGCCGGAGTGGCCCGGGCCTACATCGAAAACAAGATCTATGCCGGGCAGGAGGTCAGCAAGCTGTATACCCTGGGCCCCATGTTCCGCTACGAAAGGCCTC
>JAIPER010000254.1 GCA_021737115.1 Desulfohalobiaceae bacterium | reverse complement strand
AGATGTACGAGACCTGGTACAAGATCACGGTCATGATCCAGACCGGGCTGGATATCACCCCGGTCATCACCCACCGCTTCCCCTATACCGAGTTTGAACAGGCCTTCGAGGTCATGCGCTCAGGCAAATCAGGCAAGGTCGTTTTGGACTGGGTTGAAGAGAGTTCTAATTGCTAATTGTTAACTGCTAATTGTTAATTGTTAATGTTGAAATTGCCAGATTGTAGGTCAATACTCCCAAACTACAATGTAAAAATCCAAATCCCAGGTAACCGTTAACCATTAACAATTGACAATTAATAATTAACAATTATTACCCCAGCGTGGCCACGAGGACGGCCTTGATGGTATGCATCCGGTTTTCAGACTGGTCAAAGACGATGCAGGTCCTGGATTCGAAGACCTCTTCGCTGACCTCCATGCTTTCAAGCCCGTATTTTTGATAGATCTGCTCACCTATGGCCGTCTCTCTGTTGTGGAAAGCCGGGAGGCAGTGCAGGAACTTGACTCTGGGATTGCCGGTTAGTTCCAGGACCCGGGAGTTGATCTGGTAAGGCTTGAGCAGCCTGATCTTTTCATCCCAGACCTCTTCTGGCTCGCCCATGGAGACCCAGACATCGGTGTAGAGGAAATCACAGTCCCCGACCCCTTCCTGGATATCTTCGCCGACCCTGATCCGGGCCCCGGTGTCCCGGGCGATTTCCCGGGCGGTTTCAACCAGCCTGGGATCCGGCTGAAGCCCTTTCGGCGCCACCGCCCTGAAATCTATGCCCATCTTGGCCGCGCCCACGAGCAGGGAGTTGCCCATGTTGTTTCTGGCATCTCCTACAAAGGCCAATCTGGCCCGGCTCAGGGGCCTGTCCGTGTGTTCCTGCATGGTCATCAGGTCGGCCAGGACCTGGGTAGGGTGAAACTCATCGGTCAGCCCGTTCCAGACCGGGACTCCGGCGAAGCGAGCCAGTTCTTCCACCTTCTCCTGGCCGAATCCCCGGTATTCGATGCCGTCGTACATCCTGCCCAGGACCCGGGCCGTGTCTTTGAGGGATTCCTTCTCTCCCAGCTGGAAACCGCCCGGACCCAGGCAGGTGACCCGGGCCCCCTGGTCGAAGGCCGCGGTTTCAAAGGCACAGCGGGTCCGGGTGGAGGCCTTTTCAAAGAGAAGCACGATGTTTTTGCCCGAAAGCCCGGGCCTCTCCAGACCGGCGTACTTGGCCCTTTTGAGATCCCGGGCCAGGTCCAGGAAAAAGCCTATTTCCTGTGGGTAGAAGTCCTTTAGTTTCAGGACATGTCTGTTTTTCAGGTTAAATCCCATCGTGCGCTCCCTTATGTAGAGGCTTTGTCCTCAGTCACTGCCTGCTCTTCTTTTTCTTCTGCCTCGGCCCGGACCAGAGGCCAGATCTCGTCCACATGCTCCACGGTTTTGAGTTTGAGGTTGCGGCGGAGTTCTGTGGGGATCTCCTTGAAGTCCTTGTAGTTCTGGGCCGGGAGGATCACGGTCTTGATTCCGGCCGTGGCCGCGGCCAGGATTTTCTCCTTGATTCCGCCCACAGGCAGCACCCTGCCCCGCAGAGTGATTTCTCCGGTCATGGCCACATCGTTGCGCAGGGGTTGATTGGTCAAAGCCGAGAGAAGGGCCATGATCAGGGTCACTCCGGCGGAAGGACCGTCTTTGGGGGTGGCCCCGGCCGGGACATGGATGTGGATGTCCCTGGTGTCGGCAAAGTCCGGGCTAAGACCGATTTTTTGGGCTCTGCTCCTGGCGTAGCTCAGGGCGGCCTGACCGCTTTCTTTCATGACTTCACCCAACTGGCCGGTCAGGTGCAGTTTGCCCTTGCCGGGCATGGTGGTCACTTCAACGTGGAGGATCTCCCCTCCGGCGGCGGTCCAGGCCAATCCCAGGGCAACCCCCGGGGTCAGATTCTTTTCCCGCTCTTCCTCAAGGAATCTGGGGCTTCCCAGGTACTTGTGGACCGTGCTGGGCAGAATTCGAAAGGATTTGTCGGAACCTTCAGCCACTTTCCTGGCGATCTTCCGGCAGATCGAGCCGACCTCCCGCTCCAGGTTCCGCAGTCCGGCCTCCCGGGTGTATTCCCGAATCATTTTGGACAAGGCCTTCTGATTGAAATAGACCTGTTCAGAATTCAGGCCGTTGTCCTTTACCTGCCTGGGAATGATGTACTTCTCGGCGATCTTGATCTTTTCCTGCTCCGTGTATCCCGGAATGCGGATGATCTCCATCCTGTCCTGCAGGGCAGGGGGAATGGTGTCCAGGATATTGGCCGTACAGATGAACATGCACTTGGAGAGGTCAAAGGGCACGTTCAGGTAATGATCGGTGAAGGAGTGATTCTGTTCTGGATCCAGGACCTCCAGCAGGGCCGAGGAAGGATCGCCGCGGAAATCGGTGCCGACCTTATCGATCTCATCGAGCATGAAAACCGGATTCTTGGTGCCGGCTTCTTTGATCCCCTGGATGATCCGACCGGGCATGGAGCCTATATAGGTCCTGCGGTGGCCTCTGATCTCGGCTTCATCCCGCATTCCGCCCAGGGACATGCGCGTGAACTTCCGGTTCATGCTCCGGGCGATGGATTTGCCGAGTGAGGTCTTGCCCACTCCCGGAGGTCCCACAAAGCAGAGGATCGGTCCCTTCATCTTGGGGTTTAACTTGCGGACGCTCAAGTATTCCAGGATCCTCTCCTTGACCTTCTGCAGATCGTAATGGTCCGCATTCAAGATGCTTTCCACCTTCTGGATCTCCAGACGGTCCTTGGAGGTCTTTTTCCAGGGCAGCTCGGTCAGCCATTCCAGATAGGTCCGGACGACATTGGCCTCCGAAGAGTCCGGGTGCATGTTTTCCAGCCTCTTGAACTGCTTCTGGGCCTCTTTCTTGACCTCCTTGGGCATTCCCGCATTTTGTATGGCCTTGTGCAGTTCTTCAAACTCTTCGTCTCCCTCTTCGTCTTCACCCAATTCAGACTTGATGGCCTTGAGTTGCTCCCTTAAGAAAAAATCCTTCTGGGCTTTGTCCATCCCTTCCTTGGCCGTACTCTGGATCTTGCTCTGCAGGGAGGCGACTTCCACCTCCTTGAGGAGCTGCTTGTTCACAAGTTTCAGCCTCTCCATGGGTTCTTTGCATTCGAGGATGGCCTGGGCCATGGCCGTGGGCATCCTCAGGTTGGAGGCGATGAGGTCCGCGAGCCGTCCCGGTTCTTCCACACTGTTTAAAACCGAAACTATTTCCGAGGGATCCATGCCGCGCAGGGAGATGATCTTTTCGCTCTGTTCCCTGGCGGTCCGCATCTGGGCCTCGGCATCGGCATCTATGTCCGTATGTTCGATCTCTTCAATGGTTTCAATTTCCACCAGGCCATAGGGCTCTTCCTGGGTCACGGATTTGATCCTGGCGCGGGACAGCCCCTGGACCAGGACTTTGAGCCGACCGTCCGGCATTTTCAGCATGCGCATGATCATGGCCACGGTCCCCACCTGGTAGATGTCGTCTATCCCCGGATCTTCGTTTTTTTCATCCTTCTGGGTGTTGATGAGCAGATATCGCTTGTCGTTGAGGGCGGCCTCCACGGCCTTGATTGATTTATCCCGACCCACGAAGAGGGGGAGGATCATGTAATTGAAAACCACGATATCCCGGACCGCCAGAAGAGGCATCTGTTCCGGAATTTCCTGTTGGGTTCCGTCCTGTGGATCGCTGCCGTCCTTGATGACGGCCTGAATGACTTCTTCATCGGTCTGGTTCTCGCCGAGCAGGCTCGTCTGTGCATTCAACTGGTTTATTTTCTGATCGTCACTCATATATGTTCTCCTAAATTTCCAATAAGATACTTGCAAAAGGCCTTGTGTGAACCACACTTCGTCTCAGTATCCGCAACCGTAAATCGAGTCAATTTCCGGTCGCTGCTGATTAAATATAAAACAGATTTCGCCAAGGGCAACCCCCAAATCTAAAATGCAGAGCTCTTTGCCGTTTTCTAAATTTTGGAACATTATTTGGACAAGTGTTTTTTTTGCATAAATTCGAAGCACGAAATTCGAAATCCGAAACAAGCACGAAATTCAAATTCTCGAATGACAAAAACAAAGATTCAAAAAATGCAAAATAAAAGCAATTAGTTGTCTATTCATTTTTTCTTAGTTTTGAATTTTGAATTTTTTTCATTTGAAGCTTGTTTCGAATTTCGTGCTTCGAATTTCGATATTGTGTCCAATTTTGAAGTCATTAAATATATTTTCAATTATTTTAAAGAGTTACGCTTAAGGGGCAAGACGTTGCTACGAAGTCTGAAATGGGGCTTAGAGCAGACCGTTTTCCTGAAAGCTGTACCAGGAATCCTCTGAGACAATGAGATGGTCCAGGACCCTGACCCCGAGTCCAGTGGCGCTTTTCTGGATTTCCCGGGTTACTTCCTTGTCCTGGGCAGAAGGGGAGGGATCGCCTCCTGGATGGTTGTGGATGAGAATCAGGCCCGAGGCCTTGTGTTCAAGGGCCAGGCTCAGGATTTCCCTGGGGTAGACCGCGCTCTGGTCAACGGTTCCCTGGGCGCCTCGGGTGAAGGAGAGGAGCCTGTTTTTATTGTCCACCAGGGCGACCCAGAAGCTTTCCAGGGAATCACGGCCGAATCTGGCCCTGGCCGCCTCGACCATCTCCCGGGGCGAACTGATGGATTTCCTCTGCGGCACCTTCCCTTCATTGAGTCTGGCCCAGAATTCCTGCCAGACCTTCCAGAATGTTTCCAGACCGGGGCCGAATCCCGGTACCGCCCGCAGTTCATGAGGCTTGGCCGCGAAGACCCCGGCCAGGGACCCGAAGGTCTCCAGCAGCTCCTTGGCCAGGGGCTTGGTGTCCCGCCTGGGCAGGGCGTAAGCCAACAGGAGTTCCAGGATCTCATAATCCGCAAGCAGGCGGCTGTCCGTGAGAAAGCGGTTTTTGAGCCTTTGACGGTGTCCGTGATAGTGCGGTCTGTTTGCCATTGTTCAGACTTCGTACACCTGTACCAATTATGAGAGTTAACTGCTTAAAATGATAGATTTGACTTCAAAATTGGACATTTTACAGGTTTCAGGTGTCAGGTTTCGGGTGTCAGGGAAAGAAAAGACTTACAATATCAATGCATTAAAAATCTCGTATGAAACTTCGGAATTGTTTTGAAACAACCGCTCCCTGCGGTTGCTTGATTATAGGGACGGAGGCAGTGACGGCAGAGGAAGATTTTCTTTCCGCCAGGGCGATCCCGGTAAAACCAGCAAGCTGAGGCTGACGCCTGTTTCACGGGACAAGTGCTCCCCCGTGCGAAGGCTCAGCCGCTGTCGCGGCAAGAGCCGAGTTGCTTACGCGCCAGCGAGGGCACATTTTGCCCTGGAAGGTCGCTGGGCAAAAAAGAAAAACTCATCTGCCTTTTCATCCACCGCCATAATCTGCCTTTCCATCAAGTGAGGCTTGGCGAACGGTTGTTACAAAGCTTCAGTTTCTTCTCATTGATTGGCAGCAACCGAATTCAACACCAAGAGTTAAAGTATAGCAATTATTCCCTTAAATATTAAATAGTTATATGTCAGGCCTGCCGAAGGCAGGGCTCGTATGAGACTCCGGTTATAGACAGCGAACCGGTCACAGGGCTCTCTTTCGCTAAGACGCTTCCGGCTCTCGGTTTTCTAAGGCTCGCTCATGGGGGATCCCTGCCCCCTCCGGACTCTTAGGCTCTGC
>JAIPER010000253.1 GCA_021737115.1 Desulfohalobiaceae bacterium | reverse complement strand
CTGGAGGCCTGCAGAGGGCTGCTTCCGGCAGGCGGGCCAACTGGTCCATGAGTTCATGGGATCCGGATGCCTGTTGATTGATCCGGATCCCTACCAGCGGGGGTTTGAGCGTATGCTTGAGGACGATTTCGGCAGCCTCCAGGCCGAGGGATCGGGTCAGGATGCGGACCATCCACCCGGGGCAGGAGTAGTACCTGCTGAAAAAGGTGTCCCGGTCAGGACGGTCCGCCTGGTAAAATGCTTTGTCATGCAGGGTCGAGCGTTCCCGGACGACCCTTCTCAGCAGGGCATTGCCCAGGCCGGAGAGGTTCTTGCCCCATCTTTTTCCGGCCTGGTGCACGTAAAAATCGACCGCGGCATAGTCCGGCACACGATCGAGAAAGAGCAGTTCGTAAACCCCCTGGCCGAGGGTCGTCCAGAACTGGGTCGGGAGTTTATTGCTTCCTTTTTTCAGAAAACTGGAGAGTATCCAGTCGATACGGCCCTTGAAACGGGCGTATCCGTAAACCAGTTCGGTGGCCAGCCGTCTTTCGCGATCAGGCCAGGATCTTGTGGCGGCCAGCTCCCGGTTGAGTCCGGCCTGGAGATCTCTGCTGTGTTGCGTTTTAAACGCAACCCGAAGCGCAAGCAGCCGGCCATTCTGTCCAGGCCTCGGGGTCTTTTTGATCATTGCAGAAACCGGTCTATGGTCTGCCTGACCTTGGCCAGAGCCACGCAGGTGTCCAGGCAGGGACCATGAGGGCGTTCATTCAGAATTCCGTATACCGGAAGGGGGTAGGTGTCCTGAATCCCGGAGGCCAGATCCCGTTCACAGGCCACGGCAATGATCAGCCTGGGCCTGTTTTTGACCACGATTCTCCTGGCAATGGTCCCTCCGGTTGCGATGGCCAGGGGCACCCTTTTTTCTTCACTGATTCCGAGCAGGCCGGAAATGGAACATTCTCCGCAGCGCTTGCAGTTCTTTATGTTGTAGGTCAGCCTGTGCCTGCAGAGGCTGTTTTGCAGGCAGTGCGGCATGAGGAGAAGCATCTCCGCGGGACTGTAACGCCTGCCTTCTGCTGCAACCATCTCGTTGTTTACCTGGATGAAGGAGGACCTGACCCTTTCCTTATTGATTCCAAACATCCGTCCGACCACGATCATCAGGGGCAGGAAGAGTTTTATGGCGATTCCGCGCAGTTTCCTGGAAAAGAGCACGGGTTTTTTCAAGAGGATGTTCAAGACCAGGGCCAGGGAGGACCAGACGACCAGGGCGATGCAGAGCAGGACAAAAATTCCGAGTGACCAGGTAAAAGCCGGGTGAAACTGTTGCAGACCAATGTAGGGAACAAGCCAGAAGATAATGAAAAAAACGATTAACAGGCAGGAGGTCCCGCTGAGCAGACCGATGAACAGTCGTTTGCGTGCGCTGAAGGATTCCCTGATTCCTTCATCAATCCGGGTATATGTTGCCAGATTCTCTTTCATGCGCAAGCCACCGCAAGGATCACATATATCCGCGGGAGAATTCTCGGGCGGACAGAGGCCGGCTGGAAGAGGCCGGCTGAATGGTTTCGACCAGATAGAAGCGGTCCAGGCAGCTGATGTGCAGGACGCCTTCCTCCAGACCAGCCAGTTCGCCAGGCGGGATCGCGGTTTTCAGAGGAGCTCCGATCTTACCGGGAAAGATACGCAATCTGATTGTTTTGCCGTCCCTGGGGCGCTTCCAGAAAAAATAGGCCCCAGGCCAGGGAAATACCCCGCGGATATGGGCATGGACCTGGCTGGCTTTTCGATTCCAGTTGATGAGGCCGTCCTCTTTGCTCAACTTCGGGGCGTAGGTGGCTAAGCGGTCATCCTGGGGTATCCCCCGGATGGTGCCTAAATGCTCGATGGTTTCGATCAGACAGTCTCCTCCCAGGGCCGCAAGCTGTTCGTGAAGGTCCTGGGCGGTGTCTTCCTGACCGATGGCCATGGCCTTCTGGGTCAGTATCGGCCCGGAGTCCAGTCCGCTTTCCATCTGGATGATGCTTATTCCGGTGACTGTTTCTCCGTTGATAATTGCCCGCTGGATCGGGGCGGCCCCGCGGTATCTGGGAAGTAGCGAGGCATGGACATTCAGGGCGCCGTATGGGGTGCAGGCCAGGATTCGGGTGGGGATCATCAGACCGTAGGCAGCCACGATCAGCACATCGGCGCCTGTGTTCCGGATGAATTCCAGGGGCTGATTGCTGGAAAGTGTTTCCGGTTGGAGGAAGTCCAGGCCGTGTTCTTCGGCGAGCACCTTGACCGCGGGTGGGGCCATTTTCCGACCGCGGCCCGCCTTACGGTCGGGCTGGGTGATGACTCCCACCACGCGTCCCTGGGGCCAGGCCAGCAATCTTTTTAAAATCACCGCCGCAAAATCAGGTGTGCCCATGAACAAAACACGGAGTTCGTTCATTCCTCCTTCCTTTTTGTGGCTTTCTTCTCGTACATGATTTTTTTCATGCGTCCGGAATAATCCAGGAGGACTTTTCCATTCAAGTGATCGATTTCATGCTGCAGGCAGACTGCCAGGAGCCCGGTGGCCTGGATGACTTTTTCCGTGCCGTCAGGAGCCAGACCCTTGACCGTGACCTCTTCAGCCCTTGTTACCCTGCATTTGAAGCCGGGAAGGCTCAAACAGCCCTCTTCGGTGCAGGTCTCTCCGTCCAGTTCGATGAGTTCCGGATTGATCAGGACATGCAGATCTTCCCGGAAATCCGGACCGCTGACGTCTACTGTGATCAGTCTCAGGGATTCTCCGACCTGGGGGGCGGCCAGACCGATCCCCTGATTCTGGTACATCGTTTCGACCATTTCCTGGGCCAGGTCCTTGATGTTCTCAGTGATTTTCTCTATTTCCCGGCCTTTTTTTTTCAGGACCGGATCGGGGTAGGTCTTTATCTCTCTGGCCATCGTCAAACACCTGACAGTGGGTATATGGGATAAGGCATCAGAACAAGCATAGCCAGCGCCTCTGCAGCTGGACTGTTCAGGCACTAAATATAATGATTTTCCAGGCGGTGTAAAGGTGCCTTTCAAAAAAACCGTCTCTTGCCGATGCGTGAGCCATATGGAGGTTATAGAATTTTAGATTTTGGATTTTCGATTGTTAAGACAAATAATAAGAGCTGGTTATCTGGTGTAAATCCAAAAACCATTTCTTAAGGCCAATATCATCGAGGCTGTTCATCCCGGACCCGGAGGCCCAGTTCGGCCAGCTGTTTCGACGGGACCGGAGTCGGGGCATCGGTCAACAGACAGGTTCCCTTCTGGGTCTTGGGAAAGGCGATCACCTCACGGATGGAATCCGTCCGGCCGAGGATCATCAACAGGCGGTCCAGACCAAAGGCTATCCCGCCGTGAGGAGGGGATCCGTATTTGAGGGCTTCGATCAAGAAGCCGAACTTACTTTCCGCTTCTTCCCTGGAAATCCCGAGAGCCTGAAACATTCTGGACTGCAATTCCGGGGTGTGAATCCGGATGGAGCCCCCGCCGATCTCGCAGCCGTTTAACACCAGGTCGTAAGCCCTGGCTCTGGCCCGTTCCGGGGCCGACTCCAGGAGATCCCGGTCGTCATCCCGGGGCGAGGTGAAGGGGTGATGACATGCGGCCCACCTCTTTTCTTCCTGATCCCATTCAAAGAGAGGAAAATCCGTGATCCAGACCGGATCAAGCCTGTCTTCAGGTATGAGATCCAGTTTTTCAGCCAGCTTCAGGCGCAGGTTTCCGAGGGTAGTCCGGACCATGTCCGCCCCTCCGGCCTGGAAAAAAACGATATCTCCGGCTTCGAGTCCCAACTCCCGCACGAGCTGTTGTTTTTCTTCTTCCCCTAAAAATTTGGCGATCGGGGAATGCCATTGATCTTCCTTGATTTTGATCCAGGCCAATCCCCTGGCCCCGAAGATCTTGACGTATTCCGTCAGGTCGTCGATCTCCCGGCGAGAGATGTGTCCACCCTGCGCGACCCGGATTGCTTTGACCATCTCGGCCGATGCAAAGAGTTTGAAGGCGGAATCTTTGACGATATCCGTGACGTCGTGCAGTAAAAGTCCGAATCTGGTGTCAGGACGATCCAGGCCGTAGGTATCCAGGGCCTGGGAGTAGCTCATCCTGGGAAAAGGCGTGTTTAGTTCCTGGTTGACCGTGTCGGCAATGACGTTTTTGATCATGTCTTCGGCCAGGCGCATGACTTGTTCTTCCTGGACGAAAGCCATTTCCAGATCGATCTGGGTGAATTCCGGCTGCCGGTCGGCCCGGAGATCCTCATCCCGGAAACAGCGGACGATCTGGTAGTATTTTTCCTGCCCCCCGAGCATGAGGAGTTGCTTAAAGAGCTGCGGGCTCTGGGGCAGGGCAAAGAAATGACCCGGGTGCTGACGGCTGGGCACCAGGAAATCCCTGGCCCCCTCAGGGGTGCTTTTGGTCAGGACCGGCGTTTCCACCTCCAGGAAGCCTTCTGCATTCAAAAAGTTGCGAACGCTCTGCACTGCCTCGTGTCTGAGGCGCAGGTTTCTGGTCATCCCCTTCCGGCGCAGGTCAAGATATCGGTATTTCAAGCGGAGATGATCGGAGACGTCTATCCTGTCTTCTATCGGAAAAGGCGGGGTCTTGGCTGTATTGAGCAGTTTCCAGTCCTTGACCACCACCTCGATCTGTCCGGTTTTGAGATTCGGATTCCGCATGCCTTCCGGCCTTTCTCTGACCGTTCCCTTGACGGCCAGGACGTATTCAGGCCTGAGGACGTGCGCCTCTTGATGGGCCTGCAGATTGTGGTCAGGGGAGAAGACGACCTGGGTCAATCCTTCCCGATCCCGCAAGTCGATGAAGATCAATCCGCCGTGATCCCGGCGATACTGCACCCAGCCCATGAGACAGACGTCCTGTCCGAGAAGGGCCAGGTCGGTCTGGGCGCAGTGATGACTGCGCTGCCAATCCCCGGGGGATTGAATCAGTTGTTCCGCTGTAAGTTCCGACATGTTTTTTCCTGGTATACTGATCCAGCTTAGCTTTTTGTGAATTTTGGGCCTGGACCCTAGTGGTCGCCAGTCTTTGTTGTAAAAACCAACATTGGATCAGTATCTTGTTAAGTTCAGACTTCGTGCACCTATGCCATTTATGAGAGTTAACTGTTTAAAATGATTGATTTGACTTTAACATTGGACTGGAAAGAGCTCTGAAGTTATTGACTGTCTGCAAAAATGGACAGAACATCGTCCCGGGGGACCTGCGCCTGCTCCCCGGTCTGCATGTCCTTGACCAGGACCGTGGACCCGGCCATTTCATCCTGTCCCAGGATCAGGCACTTGCTCGCCAGATGCTTGTTGGCCAGCCTGAGCTGGCTTTTGAGGCTTTTGACCTCAAAGCCGGTCTCGCCTGTAAGCCCTCGATCTCTGAGTTCGCAGGCCAGTAAAAGTCCAGCCTCCTTGGCTTCCGGGGCCAGGACCGCTACATAAAAATCGTATCCCCCGGGCTCATTTCCGCCGAGGAGCATGACCAGCCGCTCCAGGCCGCAGGCAAAGCCAATGCCCGGCAGGTCAGGCCCCCCCAGATCCTTCAGGAGTCCGTCATACCGTCCCCCTCCGGCTACTGCGGATTGAGATCCGATGTCCCTGGAGATGACCTCGAAAGTGGTCCGCTGGTAATAGTCCAGGCCCCGGACCAGATTGGAATTGATCCGGTATTCGACCCCGGAGCGGCTGAGGAGATCCTTGACCAC
>JAIPER010000252.1 GCA_021737115.1 Desulfohalobiaceae bacterium | reverse complement strand
AGGCCTTGATCTTCACCCAGTTCAAGGAGATCATCCCTGCCCTCGAAGAACATTTGACCCGTGTTTTCGGCCGCTCCGGCCTGGTCCTGCACGGCTCGACAAAGGTCAAAGAGCGAAAGGATCTGGTGGAAAGGTTTCAGGATGAAGACGGACCGCCTTTTTTCATTCTGTCCCTGAAGGCCGGAGGCACGGGGCTTAATCTGACCGCGGCCTCCCATGTCATTCATTTTGATCGCTGGTGGAACCCGGCCGTGGAAAACCAGGCCACCGACCGGGCCTTCCGCATTGGACAGAAAAAGAATGTCCTCGTACATAAATTTGTGACCACCGGGACGATTGAAGAACGGATCGACAGGCTCATCAACGAAAAGAAGGAGCTGGCCGAGGGCCTCCTGAGCGGCAGCGGCGAGGTCAAGCTGACCGAGCTCCCGGACGAGGAGCTGCTGCAGCTGGTCCGCCTCGATGTCTCCCGGGCCGGGGGATAGCGGGAAACTCGGAACTTTAGAATTTTAGATTTTGGCCTCCGGCCCGTAGGGGCCTACGCCCCGGGGGGATTTTCGATTGTTAAGACAAAGAATAAGAGCTGGTTATCTGACATAAATCCAAGAACTTTTTCTTAAAGGCTATTGAAATCAAGACAAGAGGTATGCGTTATGTCAGGCTGGGGATGGGGACGCTACGTCCCAGTGGCCGAACGACGGGCCAAGGCCCGGAAAAAGATGGAAAAACTCCGCAAGCAGGGGCATGCCATTAACCCTGTCGAGATCTCCGGAAGGACGATTGCGCGGAGTTTCTGGGGCAAGGGCTGGTGCGACCACCTGGAATCATTTTCCGACTACGCCAACCGTCTGCCCCGGGGCCGGACCTACGTCAGGAACGGCTCGGTCTGTCACCTGGAAATAGACGCCGGCCGAATCAAGGCCATGGTCAGCGGTTCGAGACTCTATAACGTCGAGATCAACATCAAGACCCTCGGTCCGGAGCGGTGGAAACGAATAAAGGACAAGTGCTCCGGCGGGATCGGTTCGATCCTGGAGCTGCTCCAGGGCAAGCTGTCCGATCGGGTCATGGAGATCGTCTCCAACCGGGAAAACGGCCTGTTTCCCTTGCCCCGGGAGATCACTCTGAACTGCGACTGTCCGGACTGGGCCGTCATGTGCAAGCATGTCGCCGCCGTGCTCTACGGCATCGGCAACCGGCTGGACAGTGACCCGGAACTTTTGTTTCTGCTGCGCGACCAGGACCCGGCGGAACTCATCGCCTCCGAAGTATCCGTCCCATCGTTCGATATGACCGCCGCGGAGGAGACCATCAGTGATGATGATCTGAGCACTATTTTCGGCATCGAACTGGACGATGAGCCTGAAGCCGTTCAAGCCCGGAAGCCAAGCCGACCCCAAAAGGCTTCTGCGAAAAAGAAACCCGCAGAGAAAAGCCCCGGTTTCGTCCCAAACGGAAAAAACATCATTCGTCTGCGGGAAAAGACCGGGCTCTCCGCAGCCTCATTCGCCGCGCAGATCGGCGTCTCTGCAGCCAGTGTCTACCGCTGGGAAAAAAGTACGGGCAGCCTGAAGCTGCACAGCCGGACCCTGGCCGCACTGATGAAGATGAACGAAAATCCCGGGAAAAAATAAGACCCGGCGAGGTGCAGTCCATCCTGCTGCATCATCGAGAAACCATTCACCGAGAGACGCCTGTAAAAGGTCCGGGAGGTCTTGGCCTATGATTCCGTTTGATCGCTTCCGGGAGCGGTCCGTGCCTGACATCGGATTCGTCCTCACGGACATAGACGACACCTTGACCCTGAACGGCCGTTTACCCGCCGTTGCCTTCCAGGCCCTGGAAGATCTGGAAACTGCCGGAATACGGACGGTGCCCATCACCGGACGTCCGGCCGGCTGGTGCGACCATATCGCCAGGATGTGGCCCGTGGCCGGGGTGGTCGGGGAAAATGGCGCCTTCTCCTTTGCCTATGATCAAGGGCAAAAAAGAATGAACAGGTTCTACTGGAAGACTGAAGAAGAACGTAGGGCGGATAAAAAGAAGCTGGACAATATCAGGAAAGAGGTTCTCCACCGGGTTCCGGGCTGCCGGGTCTCGGCCGACCAGCCCTTTCGCGAGGCCGACCTGGCCATTGATTTCTGCGAGGACGTGCCCCGCCTTTCAGCCGAAGAGATCCACAGGATCGTGGACTGCTTCGAAAGGGCCGGGGCCCGGGCCAAGATCAGCTCCATCCATGTCAACGGCTGGTTCGGCGATTACGACAAATTGTCCATGACCAGGCTTTTCTTTGACTCCTTTTTCCGGATCAACCTCGATGACTGCCGCAAGCAGACCCTCTTTATCGGGGACTCGCCCAACGACTGCCCCATGTTCGAATTTTTCCCCAACAGTGTGGGAGTAGCCAATATCCGACAATTCAGCGGGGAACTGTCCGCCGAACCAACCTGGATCACCTCCGGAAAAGGCGGTTTCGGCTTTGCCCAGGTGGCCAAAGCCCTCCTGGACCGACAGCGGGCCTAGATTGCGCTTTTGAATTCTGACATTGTCCGTCGCATTATCTTGACAAGCGATTAGAAAAAATGGAAAGTGTCAACATTATTCATGTAGAGCGTCGGCGTCCGGCAGGCCGTTTTGCCGGAAATCAACCTGATAACAAACACAAGGAGGTACCCATGACCAGAACGACCCAAACCCGAACCAGATGCATGACCGGTCTCTTTTTTCTGGCCCTGTTAACCTTGATGATCGGGCTGGCCTCGCCGGCAATGGCTGCAGAGTGCGAACACCGCGGGGATTTGAATGTCGGCTACTGTGACGACAATCACGACCTTGTGGCCGACACGCCCGGTGATTCCAGCAAATGGCTCGACCCGGACACCCTTATTTTCTCCTACACCCCTGTGGAAACCCCTCTGGTTTATAAGAACGTCTTTTCCGAGTTTTTGGACTACCTGGAACAGGAAACCGGGAAAAACGTCAAGTGGTACGGGGCTGAATCCTATGCCGCCCAGGTGGAGGCCATGCGTTCCGGCCGGCTGCATATCGCCGGAATATCCACCGGTCCGACCTGTTTTGCCGTCAACCTGGCCGGCTACATTCCCTTTGCCATTATGAGCGGTCCCCAGGGATTCGGCTACAAACTCCAGTTGATCACCCATAAGGACAGCGACATCCACGAAGTCAAGGACCTGAAAGGGGCTAAAGTCGCCCACGTCACCCCGTCCTCCAACTCCGGCAACCAGGCCCCCCGGGCCTTGTTTCAGGAGATGGGCATAGTCCCGGGTGAAGACTATGAAGTCAACTATTCAGGTAAACACGACAATTCCATCCTGGGCGTGGCCAATCAGGATTACGAGGCAGCCCCCATCGCCTCCAGCGTTTTGGACCGGATGGCGGCCAAAGGCGTCGTGGACATGGATAACCTTCGGGTCATATGGGAATCCGATCCCTTCCCCACCACCTCCTATGGCTTCGTCTATAACCTGAATCCGGATCTGGCCAGGAAAATCATGTATGCCTTTTACAGCTTCGACTGGTCGGGCACAGCCCTGGAAAAGGAATTCAAGCCCAACGGCTTCAACCACTTCATGCCCATCACGTATGAAAAGCAGTGGAAGGTGATTCGAACCATCCAGAAATTCAACGGCATCGAATACACCCAGGAGGCCCTGAAGAAACAATAATATCGATTTTGAGTTCCGGGCGCCTGCGCCCGGAACTCAAAATCGATAAACAATTGCATCCAATCCTGTCATGCTTGAACTGAAAAACATCTCCAAAGAGTACCCCAAAGGCCCCAAAGCCCTGGACAATGTCAGCTTCAGAGTGGACAAGCCCCAGGTCGTGGCCATCATCGGACCCTCAGGGGCCGGCAAGAGCACCCTCATCCGCTGCATCAACCGCTTGGTGGAACCATCAAACGGCCAGGTTCTGCTGGGCGAAACGGACATCGTCTCCCTGAACAAGAAGGAACTCAGGAAGATGAGACGCAGGATCGGCATGATCTTCCAGGAATACAACCTGGTGGAACGTTTGACGGTCATGGAGAACGTCCTTTCCGGCCGCCTGGGCTATGTCAGTCTCTGGAAGGCCTACCGCCGCAAATTTCCGCCGCAGGACATCCGGGACGCTTTCGAACTCCTGGAGCGGGTGGGTTTGTCCGGCACGCAGAATTCCAGGGCGGATGCCCTCTCCGGCGGACAGCGCCAGCGAGTGGGCATCGCCCGGGCCGTGATCCAGGCACCTGACCTGCTGCTGGTGGACGAACCCACGGCCAGCCTGGATCCCAAGACCTCGCGCCAGATCATGCGCATCCTGGTGGAACTGGCCCACGAGCGGCACACCCCGACCCTGATCAATATCCATGACGTCAGTCTGGCCCAGACCTTTTCCGACCGCATCATCGGGCTCTGCGACGGCAGTGTAGTCTTTGACGGGCCTTCCAGCCAGTTGAACGCCGAGGTCCTGACCCGAATATACGGCGAGGAGGACTGGAGCACGACAATCAGGAAAGATGACGACGAATCCCGGTCCAAACAGGAACGCGGGCAGAAAGATGTCAGAGGGGAGGCCGCCGCCGGATGAGTTCTCTTCCCGCCGCCAGGACAGCCGAACTCCCCACATGGGAGCGCGACAAGATTATCAAGAGTCCGGGGACCAGGTATTTCCTCCTGGCCCTGATCGTCTTCTACCTGATCCTCACCGCCTTCACCCTGGAGATTGACTGGGGCCGGATCGCCAGCGGGATCCCCAGGGCCGGACGGATGTTCTCCGGGATGATTCCCCCGGATCTCTCCAGGTTGCAGCTCATGCTGAACGGGGTCCTGGAGAGTGTGCAGATGGCCCTGGCCGCTTCCCTGTTCGGGATGATCCTGGCCGTGCCCATCGGCATCTGCGGGGCCTCGAACCTGGTCCCCAGACCGGTCTACTTCGTGGGCCGCTCGATCATCATCCTGACCAGGACCTTCCATGAAATCATCATCGCCATCTTTTTCGTCAAGATCTTCGGCTTCGGACCCCTGGCCGGGGTCCTGACCCTCATCGTGGCCGGCACCAGCTTCATCGCCAAAATGGTGGCCGAGGACATCGAGAACTTGCCGCCTGGTCATCTGGATGCCATTCGCGCCACCGGGGCCGGTTTTTTCAAACTGCTCCTGTACTGCGTGGCCCCGCAGATACTGCCCCGCTACCTCGGGGTGTCCATCTACCGTCTGGACGCGAACATCAGGCACTCCACCGTCGTCGGCATCGTGGGCGCGGGCGGGATCGGCCAGACCCTGGCCGCGACCTTCAGCCGCTATGACTACAACTTCAGCTGCACGATCCTGATCGCCATCGTGGCCCTGGTCTTTTTCGGCGAAATCGTTTCCAGCTGGATCCGGAGCTATCTGCGATGAAACGGTCCGCATCCTCGAACACGCACCCGGAGATCTGGAAGAAATTCACTCCGGCCCAGACCCTGCTTCGCTATATAGGTTACCTCGTAATGGTTCTGATCGCGGTCTGGGCTTTGAGCGATCTGGACATCACCTGGTTCTACTTCCTGGACGCCCACAAACAGATAGCGGATATGGCCGTCCGGATGTGGCCCCCTGATCTGGCCTTTATTACCAATCTGACCGGACCACTCATCGAGACCATCCACATCGCCACCCTGGGCACGGCCGGCTCGGTGATCATCGCTTTTCCCATCGCCTTTCTGGCCGCCAGGAACACGACT
>JAIPER010000251.1 GCA_021737115.1 Desulfohalobiaceae bacterium | reverse complement strand
TGAATGAGTCCTACTATGACCGCTACCCCAGGCAGATCTCCGGCGGAGAGAAACAACGGATGGGCCTCGCCCGGGCCCTGGCCAGCCGGCCGGATCTGGTCATCTGCGACGAGCCGGTTTCGGCCCTGGATGTCTCGGTCCAGGCCGCGGTTTTGAATCTTTTGCTGGAGATCCAGAAACGGTTTTCCACTTCCCTGATTTTTATCGCCCATGATCTGAGCGTGGTCCGCTTCTTCTCCGACGACGTGGTCATCATGTACCTGGGCCAGATCATGGAGATGGGACCGGTGGAGGCCATCTACGATCCGCCGTATCATCCGTACACCGGGGCCCTGTTGTCAGCGGTGCCCATCCCTGATCCGGATGCGGATCAGGGCCACATCAGGCTGAGCGGCAATGTCCCCAGCGCCTTGAATGTGCCCGAGGGCTGCCGCTTCCATCCCCGCTGTCCCAGACGGCACCAGCTCTCTGACCAAGGAGCGGTCTGTGCCAGGGAGCGGCCTCCGAGACGAGAGTTGAAAAAAGGGCATTTTATTCAGTGTCATTTCACCATCCAGGAACTGCAGGATATGGAGGATCTGACTGAAGAACATACTGCGGCTAGCGGATGATAAAAAAACAAATCAGGCCAGCCTCTTAAATTTGCAATTGCTGAAATCTTTCAAACCTCGTACGATCGGCGGTATAAGATTATCAGGAACACCGGGTGTATTGTATACCCGGACAAAACTAAGGAGGGTATCCATGAGCAAAAAACACATGCATCCAGGGATTTATGATCTGAAGTCTCAGTTGGACAGCGGCAAAATTTCCAGGCGCGAGTTCATCAGGTATGCGGCCTTGATCGGCGTCTCGGTCACGGCCGCGACCCAGATGGCCGGTTTGACCTGGCCCGGAAAAGCTTTTGCCGGGGAAGTCAAGAGAGGCGGGACCATGAAGGTCTCGGCTCCGGTTCAGAAAGTGACCCATCCAGCCCAGTTCTCCTGGATTGTCCCCAGCAACCAGATGCGGCAGGTAGCCGAATACCTGACCTTTACCGACGCCAACAATGTCACCCATCCCTACCTCCTCAAAAACTGGGAGGCCAGCGACGACCTGATGACCTGGACCTTGAACATGCGCCAGGGCATCATGTTCAACAACGGGGACGAATTCACGTCCGACGATGTGATCTTTACCATGCAGCAATGGCTGGATGAGGATGTCGGCTCCTCCATGCTGGGCATGATGAAGAGCTATCTGGATCCGACCGGTATCGAAAAGGTGGACAAATATCAGGTCAAGCTCCATCTCAAAAGGCCGGAGATCGCCATTCCAGAGCATATGTTCCACTATCCGGCCCTGGTCCTGAATTCCAGGACCTTTGAGGGTGACTTCATCAAAAAGCCCCATGGAACCGGCCCCTTCACTCTGGAGATGTTCCGGGAGGGGGAGCGGTGTGCCCTCAAAAGGAGGAATGATTACTGGAAGAAAGGCGAAGACGGAAAGCCCCAGCCCTATCTTGATTCGGTCCAGTTCATCGACATGGGCGCGGAACTCGCTGCCCAGATCGCGGCCCTTCAATCCGGGGAAACCGACTCCATGGACATGTCTGATCTGCCCGGACCGCAGGCCTACAAAGCCTTAAAAGACGATCCGGATATCAAGGTCATGGGCATTGCCACCAACTCGGCCCGGGTCCTTCGCATGCGGGTCGATGTCAAGCCCTGGGACGACAACCGGGTCAGGCAGGCCTTAAAGCTTTGCCAGCACCGGGAAAAGATCCTCGGCCTGGCCTATTACGGGGAAGGACTCATCGGCCAGGATGTCCATGTCAGTCCCATGCATCCGGAATACTGCAAAATCGAGACCCCGAAGTACGATCCGGAAAGAGCCAGGCAACTGCTCAAAGAAGCCGGCTACCCAGATGGCCTGGAAGTCGATTTGAACGTGGGCAGCGGTTGGAACGAGATCGTCCGCTACGCCGAGATCCTGAAGGAAGACGCCAAACCGGCCGGTTTGACTGTCAACATCAAAACCATGCCCAACAGTCAGTACTGGGAAAAATGGACCGAAGTGGGGCTGGGAGTCACGGTCTGGGCCCATCGACCCCTGGGAACCATGGTTCTCAATCTGGGCTACACCACGGATGCTGAGGGCAAGCCCGTGGCCTGGAACGAAACCAACTGGTCGGACAAGGAGTTCGCACAACTCCTGGAAGAAGCCAACGGCACCCTGGATGTGGACAAGCGCAGAAAGATCTTTTGCAAACTGGAGCAGATTCAGCAGGACCGTGGATCCATCGGGATTCCCTTCTGGATTAATCAGTGGACCATCTGCGGGAAGAATGTGGAAAACCTTAACCCGCATCCGACCATGTACATGTACTTCAACGATGTCTGGTTGAGCTCCTGAGGAGGGCGCCAGGACATTTTTCTTTAAAAATAATCTATTTTATTATCCATTTTCACTTCCCAAAGCTAGCTTCGGGAAGTGAAAATGGATATTGACAACAGAAAAATGCTATGTAAAAAAGGGCTGTTGTCAGTTATAATCTGACAACAGCTTTTTTTGCTGAGACCATTCTCTTCCCTCTTCATATCTGTTCACTGGACCGGCACGGCCAGGAGAACGTTTTTCCTCGTGCAAAATGTGAGTTTTCTAACCTGATGAAGAAAAGGCTCTTCATCATTGGGCAGGTGAGGTGCGTTCAAAGAGGGGAGATGAGCAATTATCAATCCTTGAACCCTTGAGCCCAATGAGCTTGTCTTCATAAAAGGAAGTTTTGAACCATGCAGCAATCAGACCGGGTTCTCAGCGTTGACCTGACGCAGCAGACTTTTTCGGTTTCTAAAATGCCGCCTGACGTTTTGCGGGACCTGTCTGCGGGACGAGGGTACAATGTCTGGCATCTCCTCCAGCATTTGACCCCTATGACTGATCCCTATGGCCCGGAGAACATCCTGGCCTTGTCCTGCGGCCAGTTGACCGGAACCGTGGCTCCTGTTTCCGCACGCCTTCATATCAGCGGACTCTCTCCACAAACCGGGCTCCTGGGGAGTTCCAATGTCGGCGGAAACTTCGGAGCCTGGTTACGTTCGGCCGGCTATCTGTCCCTGACCCTCAGAGGCAGGAGTTCTTTTCCTGTAATGCTGGTGATTGAGCAGGCCGGTCTTCGCTTTGTGTCTGCCGAGACCTGGTGGGGGCTGGATACCCTGCAGACGCACGACAGAATCCAGGACACCTTCGGTCCCCGGGCTCAGGCCCTGTGTATCGGCCCGGCCGGCGAGCATCTGGTCCCATTCGCCTGCATCATGCACGGACTTGATCATGCTGCCGGCAGGACCGGCCTTGGTGCGGTCATGGGGTCCAAGAATTTGAAGGCGGTCGTGGTCACGGAAACGCCGCACAGCAAGAAAGCCGGTTATTCTCAAATCAACGGCTGCAACCGGGACTTCGTCCGCAGGGTGAAACAGAGCCCTTTGTACCCGGATTTTTCCAGGCACGGCGGTGCGGGTTCGGTACTGTGGTGCAACGATCTCGGCCTCATGCCCACCAGAAATTATCAAGAGAACCGCTTTCAAGAGGCGGAAAAGATCGACGGCAGGCTCCTGGAGCCCTTTACCCAGCGAAGGACCCGCTGCTATCGCTGCTTCATCGGCTGCAAAGCCGAGCTGGAAATGCCGGGTGAACCATTTGCAGGACGCAGGGTGGCCAGGCCGGAATTTGAACCCATGGTCAATTTCGGGGCGAGGTGCGGATTGTCGGATATCAAGGCCGTGGTTCACCTGGACAGCCTCTGTTCCCGACTGGGCCTGGATTGTATTTCTTCGGCCGGTGTCCTGGCTTTTGCCATGGAGCTTTTCGAGAAGAACATCCTGACCCTGGAAGATACCGCCGGCCTGGAACTGGAGTGGGGCCGAACCGAGGCCATGGAAGAAATGCTTTACCAGATTGCTTATCAGCAGGGCCTGGGCCGGATCCTCGGTCAGGGGGTCAGGAAGGCGGCGGCATCGATCGGTCGAGGCTCTGAGGCCTATGCCTACGAAGTCAAAGGACTGGAGCTCTCCGCCTACCATCCCGGCATGATTAATGGTACTGCCCTTGGCTATGCAATTTCCAGCCGGGGTGGAGATTTCAACACCGTGTACGCCTCCCTGGAGTACAACTGGACGAAGGAGAAGGCGCTAGAGGCCTTTGGAAGCAAGGAAGCGGTAGACTTGAAGGGCCGTCAAGGCAAAGCCCGGATGATCAAGCAGGCGGCCATTGTCAATGCGGCTTTGGACAGTCTCGGACTCTGCAAGATTCCCACCCTGTCCCTGCTCTGTGATTTTTCACTGGAATGGGAGGCCTCCCTGTGCCGGATGGTGACCGGAGAACCGTTCACGGCGGAGCAGATTTATGCCGTGGGAGAGCGGATCATCACCTTGGAACGGATCTTCAACTGCCGGCAGGGGTGCACCGCGAGTGAAGACACGCTCCAGGATTTCTTTGTCAAAGGACAAAAAGGTGGTGAGGATTGGCTCACACCGCTGGTCCGGGATTTTTACCGGGAAATGGGTTGGGATGACGAGGGGCGGCCGCTGGAACTGGGCCTGGAAGATCCGGAAAAGGAGTACCTTGATGAAAGTTTGACTACGGATAAATACCAGGCCTTGTAGCCTGTTGAGGGCCAGCCGAGATGGTGCCCTTCATTTACAGCTCTTATACTGATCCAACTTAGCTTTTTATCAATTTTAGGCCTTGAGACTTGGAGTTAAAGGCCTTGTTTAAAAAACCAAAGTTGGATCAGTATACAATTGGACAATCATTCCGATGGACAATCTTTCCGATCTCCTTTTTTTATTCATTCTTTGCAGTTTAAGAGTTTAAGTTTTTGTCAGTATTTTGACTTTTCCGACAACGGAAACCTCGTATGAGACTCCGGTTATAGACAGCGAACCGGTCACAGGGCTCTCTTTCGCTAAGACGCTTCCGGCTCTCGGTTTTCTAAGGCTCGCTCATGGGGGATCCCTGCCCCCTCCGGACTCTTAGGCTCTGCCTTAAACTATGATCTTGCATAATCTAGAACTCATTGCGGATTTATGGTTTTAGTCATGAGACACGGTCCGGTTTCCCCCATGTCGCGAGCCTAAGAAAACCTGAGAACCTCCCAGCGAGGTCGCTCAAGAGAACCCTGTTGCCCGGTTCGAAAAGAGGGTGCCTATGTTCAAAATTGGAGTTTCTTTTCTGATCAAACTGGCAAAGACGGACTTCAGCATGATGAGTTAAACTGCAGGCCAATAAATTCTTATATATTAATTAATTATATGTCAGCTTTGCCAGAGGCAAAGCTGACAACTGAAACCTCGATTTGCAAATAATTTACAATAATGTTTTCAAAAGAAATTGTATTGCCCCAAAGGCTTTTGTCTTTTTCTTAACCGTGAACGGTGAACCAGGAACCTTTTGGGTTGCGGGTGAAGCCCGCTTTAAATTGTTAAATGCATTGTTGTTGTAACTAAGGCATGAGAATTGCAATAAACCACTCAAGGAGAAGAAAATGGATCTGAATCTGATAGCTGAAGGGAGACGGCCGAGTCTTAGCTTTTTAAATACAGAAGACAAAGAGCAGATCTTTGCGGGCGCCTTACAGGTCCTGGCCGATTTCGGGATGCAGATCCTGCAGCCGGAGGCCGGAGAGTTGCTGCAGAGAGCAGGCTGCGCCGTGGAAGAGGATAACATGATCAAGATTCCTTTAGATCTGGTC
>JAIPER010000250.1 GCA_021737115.1 Desulfohalobiaceae bacterium | reverse complement strand
ACTCCCTGACCGAAAACACCAGAGCCGCCTACCCTCTGGCCCATATCCCGAACACCATCCGCAAGGGAACCGGTCCCCATCCCGAGAATATCTTCATGCTTGCCGCCGACGCCTTCGGGGTCCTGCCGCCCATCGCCAGGCTGACTCCGGAACAGGCCATGTATTACTTTATCTCCGGGTACACGGCCAAACTGGCCGGGACCGAACGGGGAGTCACCGAACCCAGTGCCACTTTCAGCACCTGCTTCGGGGCCCCGTTTATGCCCCTGCATCCCCATGTCTATGCCGATTTGCTCGGAGAAAAAATCAAAAAATACAACGTCAACTGCTGGCTGGTGAACACGGGCTGGTCCGGGGGAGCTTACGGAACAGGGGGCAGGATGCCGATCCAGTACACCAGGAGCCTCCTGCGGGCCGCCTTGAAGGGTAGTCTGAATTTTGTCGAATACGAACAAGACCCATTCTTTGGCCTGCACATCCCCAAAAAGTGCCCGGGGGTACCGAATGAAATCCTCTCGCCGAAAAACACCTGGACCGATAAAAGTGGTTACGACGCCAAGGCCATAGAACTGGCCGGACTCTTCAGGGAGAACTTCAAAAACTTCCAGGATCACGCCTCCCTGGAAATCAGCCAGGCCGGACCGCAGATATAGAAATGCAGGAACGCGGAGCGGGGAACTCGGAACAAGAAGCAGGAATACCATGCACCTTCATCTCGATTGCCCCACCGGCATCAGCGGGGATATGTTTCTGGCGGCCATGGTCGATCTGGGCCTCGACCTCGCTCCTTTCCAGGATCTCCTAAACGGCTGCGGGCTGGATGTCACCATAGAGGGCCGGCCAGAGACCAGGGACGGCCTGCAGGGGACCGGTCTGCGGATAACCACGAACAGGCCGCAGGTCTTCAGGGACCTGGACTCGATTCTGACCCTCATCACCGCATCCAGACTGACGCCCAAGGTCCAGAGGCGGAGTCGGCTCGCCTTTCAGAGGCTGGCCGAGGTGGAGGCCTCTGTCCATAATGTTGAACTCAGCGCGGTTCACTTCCATGAGGTCGGGGCTGTGGACACGCTGGTCGATGTCCTGGGCTGTTTCTGGGCCCTGGAGCAGTTGGAGGTGACCGCGGTTTCCTGTTCCAGCCTCCCCTGGTTTCAGGGCCTTGTAGACTGCGAGCACGGCCGGCTGCCCCTGCCAGCCCCGGCCACCGTGGAACTGCTGCGGGGCAAACCGGTATACCCCACTGCCTATCAAAAGGAAATCATCACCCCCACCGGCGCCCTTATCCTGGACCAGACCGTAAGCCTGTTTGCCGACGGGCCCCGGGGACGTCTCGAAAAGAACGGGACCGGCTGGGGGACCATGGATCTCGGGGCCACCCCGAACGGTCTGCGTGCCTTTCTGACCCGGGCTGGCAACGAGGCCGGAGAGGAGATCTGGGTCCTGGAAAGCAACCTGGACCACCTGAGCGGGGAAGAGTTGGGAAGTCTTTTCAGCGCCCTGCAGGACCAGGGGGCCCTCGATTTCATCTATCTCCAGGGCGTGATGAAGAAAAACCGGCCGGGCGGCCTGCTCCAGGTCCTCTGCGCCGGGAAAGACCTGGAAAAAATCCAGGACACCTTTTTCGATCATAGCCTCACACTGGGCATCAGGCGCCGAAAATCGGAGCGGGTTGTGCTGGACAGAAAAAATAGTACACTAAAGACCAGATTCGGGAACCTGCAGGCCAAAGAGGTTTCGCTGAAAGACCGCTCCCTGATCAAACCGGAGTTTGAAGCCCTCCAGGAGCTGGCCGGAAAAACCGGCAGATCGGTGGCTGAACTCCGCTACCTGCTGAGTGAACCGAATACCATGAGCTGAGCCTTTGCAAAAGGAGATCGCAGATGTCCACTGTCCTGATCTATATGACCGCCGGCAGCTACCAGGAAGCGGAGCGTATCGGCAAGGCCCTGGTCCAGTCCAGTCTGGCGGCCTGCATCAATATTCTGGACCCGATGCACTCTCTGTTTTGGTGGCAAAACGAGTTCCAGTCGGAACAGGAGACGGTCCTGCTGGCCAAGACCCGGGCGGACCTGGTGGACTCCCTGACCGCCAGAGTCAGGGAGTTGCACAGTTATGACTGCCCCTGCGTGGTGGCCCTGCCCATTTGTGGGGGAAATCCCGAATTCATCGCTTGGATCCAATCCGAGACCCAAGACAGGCAAGAATGAAATTTCACATCGTCACCTTCGGCTGTCAGATGAATGACGCCGATTCAGCCTGGCTCGAGCTGGCTTTGACCAGACGGGGCTGGGAACACGTGCCCGAGGAACAGGCCCGGGTCTTCGTGGTCAACACCTGCAGCGTTCGGGAAAAACCCGAACACAAAGTCTACAGCCTTCTCGGCAGGCTCAAAAGGTACTGCGAAGGCCGGGACGGATTCATCTGCGTCGGGGGCTGTGTGGCCCAACAGGTCGGCCAAGAGTTCTGGCGCCGCTTCCCCCGGGTCCGGCTTGTTTTCGGCCCGGACGGGTTGGCCTCGGTCCCGGACAGCCTGGAAAAGCTGATGGCCCGGCCGGGCCTGCGGATCAGCCTCCTGGATTTCGCCGACTCCTACCAGGAACGGGACTTTTCCCGCGGTCCGGGGAAAGCCCCGATCCAGGCCTATGTGAGCATCATGCAGGGCTGTGATAATTTTTGCGCCTATTGTATCGTACCTTACACCCGCGGACGGCAGAAATCACGCTCCAGTTCCAACATCCTGCAGGAGTGCTCTGAACTGGTCCAGGCCGGGACCAGGGAGATCACCCTCCTTGGCCAGAACGTGAACAGTTACGGCCTCGACGGGGAGGGAGACGGGCTGTCCTTCGCCCGGCTCCTGGAAGAGATCTGCAAGATACCGGGGGTGAAGCGAGTCCGCTTCACCACTTCCCATCCCAAGGATCTCGCCCCCGAGGTGATCGCAGCCTTTGAGCGTTTCCCCAATCTCTGTCCGGCCCTGCATCTGCCCCTGCAATCAGGGTCCAACAGCGTCTTGAAAAGGATGGGCAGAAGATATACAAAAGAGAAGTATCTGGACCTGGTCAACCGACTGCGGCAGACACGACCGGATATGGTCCTGAGCACGGACATTATTGTGGGATTCCCCGGTGAAACAGAGGCTGATTTCAGTCAGACCCTGGACCTGGTCAGAAAAGTTGCCTTCGACAGCAGCTTTTCCTTCAAATACTCGGATCGTCCCGGGGTCAGAGCCGCCTCATTTGCAGACAAAGTCCCGGAGGAGATCAAAGGCTTCCGCCTCGATCTCCTGCAGCGGGAACAGGACGTTTTCACCGAACGATCCCTGCAAAACCTGGTGGGATCGACCCGGGAATGCCTTGTCGAGGGCAGGAGCCTCAAGCCCGGAACACCTGACGAAACACTCTGGAAAGGGAGGGAACCAGGGGGTCGCATCGTTAATTTTTCAGGCCCGGCCAGGGATTTGACAGGGGAACTGATTCCGGTCACAATAACTCAGGCAAAAAAACACTCAGTTTTTGGGGAGGTTGGCAAAAGTTATGATTGAAATGAAAATCTTCGGTCTGGCTTTGGATGAACAGTCCCAGGTCCCATTGCTTATCTTAAAGGACACAAACGAGGAATACGTCCTTCCGATTTGGATCGGGGCCATGGAGGCCATGTCCATCTCCATCACCTTAAATAAAGTCAATATTTCCAGGCCATTGACCCACGACCTCATGCTCAACATCTCAAATGGCCTGGAGGTCAGTATCCTCAAGGTGGTGATCACGGAACTCAAGGAGGGGACCTATTTCGCTGAAATTCATCTAAAACAGGGGGAAACGGCCTACCAGATGGACAGCAGGCCATCCGACGCCATTGCCCTGGCCGTCAGGTCCGAGGCCCCGATTTACGCCAGTGAAGAACTCCTGGAAAAGGTCTCCTTTCAATTTTCCCAGGATCAGGAGGCGGTCCTCAAGGATCAGGAATCGGAACAATGGACCGAACTCCTGGAAAAATTCAATATAGACGACTTCAAGTACAATCAGTAACCCAATCCAGTTTGGCCCCTCAGACAGGGTCTGAGGGGCCAAACTGAATATAATTTGAGTCCAAAAGTTGGAGCAGTTCAGTACTCCAACTTTTGTTTTGTGTCCGCTTGCCGGTAACTGACATAAACTGAGCCTTTGCCGCCCGTCAGTCTCAATCTTCACTTCTAGACGAGGATGTTTGCATGGAATTATCCGCACAGTCTGATATCTTAAGCATGATTTTCGGGGCCACCGCAGTCGTCAAGGTGGTCCTGGCTATCCTTGTGATCATGTCCCTTATCAGCTGGACCCTTATTTTTTACAAGCTCTTTCTGTACCTAAAGGTCAAGAAAAGCATCGACAACGACCTGGCCAGCTTCAGCGCCTCCAAGGATCTGGGATCGGCCCTCAGAACCCTCAAGAACAGGCCGGGATCGAGGCTCTATGTCATCGGGGCCAAGGCTGTTTCGGAGATCAGGTCCCTGGAACGCTCCAACCTCCCGACCACGGGAAAGATCAAGGTCTCAGCGGACAACATCCGCCGGGTCCTGCGACGCTCGGTCAGCAACGAGGTCAACAAACTGGCCTACGCCTTGTCCTTTCTGGCCACCTGCACCAACTCCGCGCCCTTTATCGGCCTCTTCGGCACAGTCTGGGGGATCATGGACGCCTTCCAGGCCATCGGCATCCAGAAAAGCGCGGCCCTGACCACGGTCGCTCCGGGCATTGCCGAGGCCCTGGTCGCAACCGCCGTCGGCTTGTTTGTAGCCATTCCGGCCTCGATCGCCTACAACTCCTTCCTGGGGATGCTCAACAGCATCGAATCCGAATTCGTCAACTACGCCGGTGAATTCTTAAACAGGGCCCAGAGGGAAATTCCCTGGCTCAGCGCCGGACGGGAAAAAGAAGAACATCCAACCCGAATCGCCCCAGAGACCATATGAAATTCGATCCCCACAGCAAGGGATTTATTTCCCAGATCAACGTCACTCCCTTTGTGGATGTCATGCTGGTCTTACTGATCATTTTCATGATCACCGCGCCTATGCTCACCCAGGGAGTCGAAGTGGACCTGCCCGAGACAGAGACCGTGCGGACCCTGCCCGAGGATAGAGACACCCTGGTCTTGACCGTCAAAAAGGACAAGAAGCTCCTGTTGGACGAATACGAGCTCGAACTGTCCGAACTCGGTGCGTACCTGCAAAAAATCGTTCCGGACAAAAATCAGATCCTGTACCTCAAAGCCGACAAAGAGGTCCCCTATGGGTTCGTGGTCAGGGTAATGAGCGGCATCAAGAGCGCGGGACTCCAGCGGCTGGGCATCGTGGCCGAGCCGGAAGAGGAGTCATGAGCGGCCAATTGAGGAACGAATGCGGATAACGAGTTGCATTTTATCCTTCCTGATACATTGCCTGATCCTTGTTTTCAGCTTGTACCCCCCTTTCGACGGCGGCAGGGCCTTCATCGACCTGGACAAACCGGTCTACGAAGTGGAGCTGGTCCGCTTGCCCCAGGAAAAACCCCCTTCCAGGGCTGAGAAGATTCCGGACAACGCCCCCCAGAAACCCAAGGCGGATACCGGGCTGAAAAAACAGGTTCAAACCCGGATACCCAGGGCTCCCCCCCGGGCCACGATCGCCCAAAAACAAAAACGGCAACCTGCCGCCCTGAAAAAAAAGGAGGACGCCCCCAAGAAGGCCCCGAACACCCAGGCACCGCCCACAC
>JAIPER010000249.1 GCA_021737115.1 Desulfohalobiaceae bacterium | reverse complement strand
TGGTAGCCTGGAGCGGGCAGCACCATGCCGCAGTTGGTCATGACCGGTTCGGCCAGCACACAGGCCACATCCTCGTGAGCCAGAGCTGCCTCCAGGGAACCAAAATCGTTGAACTCGATCACCCGGGTCAGGGCGTCCTTTGGGATTCCCGGATTGATGTCGTACTCTGAACGCAGGGCAAGCCGTCCATCCGGAGCAATGTGGACAAGAGCTTCTTCCACGCTGCCATGATAGCATTCGTTGAAAACCAGAATCTTGGGCCTGTGGGCTAGGGTTCGACAGATACGGATCACATAGCGGTTCGCTTCGGTGGCAGTCATGGCCACCTGCCAGTAAGGTAGGCCGAAACGCGCTTTCAGATCCTGTCCAACCCACACAGCATCTTTCGTGGGCAGCATGGTGGTAATCCCCCGTTGTACCTGACGGGAAACGGCCTCGGCCGTAGGTGCCGGAGAGTGGCCGAACATGGCTCCTGTGTCGCCTAGGCAAAAGTCGATATAGGTGTTGCCGTCCACGTCCACGACGCGATTTTCCGATGCCTGGTCGACGAAAATAGGATAGACGGTCCCCCAGTCACCCATCCAGGGCATAGGAACGCCGTTGAGCAGAACCTCTCCGGCATGATCGAAAACCGCTTTCGATTCCGGCGTGCGGGCTTCATATCGAGCCACTTCGCGTTCCATCAACTCCTTGAGCTGTCTGTCACTGATAATCCGTTGAAAAGTCATTTCGTCCTCACTCTTTGCTGGCTATACGTTTATTCAGTCAATTTTTGTTGACTATACGTTCATTCAGTGGCATGTGTCAAGCACAAAACCAAAAGGTATGGCGGCATCACCATGGCGCTTGAACAGGAGGGACCATGGCCGGCAGTGAAAAGAAAACGGAATTGACGCGGGCTGAACAGAAAAAAGCGACCCGCCGTAAGCTTATTGAAACCACCATCGCGATTATCGCTACCGATGGGCTTTCAGGTGTGACTCTGGCCAAGGTAGCCGAACTTGCCGGGCTATCACGGGGAATATGCAATTACCATTTCAGGACCAAAGATCAGTTGCTGCTGGAAACGTTTCAGACTGTTTACCGAGAACACGAACGGGCCTGGAAGAATGCCCTGGCCGACCAACGCATGCCCCCGATCCATCGATTGAAGCGCTTTATCCGAGTACTGCTGCTTCCGCCGGTGGCCGATTTTAATAAAGTCGCAGTCTGGCTGGCTTTCTGGGGCGAAGCAACCAACAGAAGGAACTACCTATATCTATGTACGGCCATGGACCAGGACTTTGAAAATGAAGTGGCCGCTGTTTTAGGGGAAATCGGGCCGCCACGGAACGGAAGCAGCGGTATGGACCTTGGTGCCGTTGCCGTAGCGCTCACAGGGATGATCGACGGTTTCTGGGTCCAGTATCTCATCGCACCGGGCCGGCTGAGCCCCGAGCATGCCATTTCCGCATGCCTGGCCTATCTGTCGCGCTTTTATCCTGAGTTCTGCGATACCGATAGCGCATAAGCGTTGAATGGCAACCGTTTATATCCTCAAAGCCTTTGCAACTTCGAAAAAGATGAGAGTCAGACGCTTTCTCTTTTACTTGGGAGATGAAGACCACAGCCTGATCACGATTCACATGCCCTCTGTGGCAGCGTTGTTTCTCGGGAAAGAGGGAATCATTAAACCGGAAGAGCCGTCTCCACGACGGCTTTTCCAGCTTTCGGCAGGATCGAAATAGGTTCAAAAGGCTGGATTACCGATCTATCCTTCTGGGCTTGGCTTAGTTCGCCTTTATCGTCCTTCCTCCGAAAATGGAAAGGGCCTTGTACTGCCTGAGTCAGAAATGCTTATCTGCTCCAGGAAAGGGTCAAAGAATTTGCCGTGAGCATCCACAAAGCCCAGGGCTCGGACTACCCGGCCGTGGTCATGCCTATCCTGACCTAGCACTACATCATGCTCCAGCGCAACCTGATCTACACCGGCCTCACTCGGGGCCGGAACCTGGTGGTCATGATCGGCACCCAAAAGGCCCTGGCCATCGGCGTGAACAATGCCAGGACCAGGAAGCGTTTCACTGCATTAGAGGAGCGGTTGCGCCGGGAAAATGGCGGGGTGCAAATCGAACAAGAATAAAATTCTTGCCTGACGAATCACCAAAGAGCATCGGTTAGTTTATGTAGCGGACCAGAACAGAATCGATTTTTTGCAAGGACGTTATCATTGTTGATCGTCTCTTCCTTTTCCAGACCACTAAAGCGGTGAAGCTTTTTTGCCGATAACATATTTAGGAGCAAGTCTTTTAAATAATTCTGAACCCAATAGGTATTGAAAAAGATTTCAGACAAGATTATACCCTATAATGAATCTTGGAGCGGTTTTTTTACCTCCTTTTACCGCTCCTTTGCTATAAGCCCCCTTTAAAGGGGGCTTTTTTTTACACTCCCGTACTTTTTGGTAGTTCTCCGTGGATACTTTGCAAATTGCTGATACAAAAAAAGCTCAAGAAAAAAGAATTTTGTCCACGAATGCTCACGAATTGCCACGAATAAAGAAAGAGATTTTCCAGCCTGCTGATCGCAGGCAGGAAGGTTTCATCCCGCTATCGCGGAGTAAAAACTTCACCGCAGAAGATTAACTTTTCTTCAGGCCGATCAGGCCTGTAGAAATTAGTGAAAATTCGTGAAGATTAGTGGAAAAAACTTTTTGCATTCCCTTCAGTTTAGAAACTTACGATTTTCAAAGTATAAGCGGAAGAGCACCCACTTTTTCACTATTTGAAAAAACAAAGCCAATACAGTTGATCTCGCCAAAGTGGAAAAACTCAAAATGAGAATTCCTGCCTGGTAATTCTTGACATTGACCCAAATTGAGATTTAATTTAGATCAAAACAAGGAGACAAACAATGAATCCTCTTGTAGACCTGTGCATCCTGATTTATTTGTCTCAACATCACAGCCAGTGTTTACTCCCGAACACAGCCATCCCCGCCGATCAATGCCAGTTCATTGGCAGCATCTCCCAGCCCGAGTTCTTCTAAGGTGGTCCTTTTCTGACACCCTGAAGCCATATCCCAGCCCCTGAGGGCATAGAACTCGTCGCGCATGGACTCATAGGCCTCCCGGTCCAGGACGGCCCCTTTCCTGCTGACCACTTCATCCCCCAGCCCGGGGACGATGACCTCGGGGTTCATGAACACGGTCTGCACCGGGTCGGTGAAGTTGAAGGCGGCCAGGGTGTCGTCAGTCTTGGGCCGCCGACCTTCGCGCAGCTGGATGGCCCGCTGCAGGTTGAAGATGCGCTCACCAAAACGGTTCAGTCCGGCTTCGTCCATATCGATTCCGGTCACTGCCGAGAAAAGGCGGCTCTCCAAGCCAGGGTCCCCCACATGGTCCGCCGTGTTCCAGCTGACCATGAGCGGCCAGGCGCTGTCGCAGAGCATCAGACTGTCTTTGACCAGGGTGCGGTCCATGATCCTGACCGCGGCCTGGGCCTTTCCGTCCGGCCTGGTCATGTCCCAGGCCGCCAGGTGCCCCCAGAACCTGGAGGCCGCGGCCCGAAAGACCTCGGAGCTGACCGGAGAGGTATCCGGGTTGCCCTGATGCATCACCCAGAAACCGACCAGGCGGCTGACCTCGTGGAGCATGGCGATGGGCTGACGCGGCTCAAAGGCGTAGAGAAGCCCGCTCACGGGGTACTCTCTGGCGCTGTAGGTGGCCCCGTCGCCAACCCCGGAGACTTCGTTGGCAAAATACCGGCTGGCCGATTCACCCCGTGTTTCACCCGCGCGCAGCAGGCCTTCGGCCAGGACATCCCCAAAGCCTTCCCGATAGGCGATCATATGGGCCAGCTTTTCAAAAAAGGGCAACGTGCCAAGCTCAGTCATATCCAGACCGGTCTGTTCGATAATGTCGCACCCGGCTCGGTGGCAGGTGTCCAGCCACTGGATGATGTTGTACATCTCCATGCTGCAGATGCTGTAATCATTGCAGATGCCGGTGGCTTCCACAGCGGTCTCGGAAGATTCACCGGCTCGGTTCATGACCCAGGGGAAATAGACAAACATGGCCTGGCACTTTCGGATCATCGACTTTCCGGAAGCGGTCACCAGGGTGTTGCGCAGCAGGCAATCCAGCCCGCACTGATGGCAGGAGGCTTTGCCTGCGCGGCTAACCTGCTCCGGCGGAAAGGGCAGAGCCATGGGTTCGCGCTGGTTTAGATAGACGGCTTCCTTGCTGAGCTCGCGCAGCCTCTCCGGGCGGGCGATCCCCGGCTTGCCGGAGCCAAGCACACAGATCGCCTTGAGCTTCTTTGACCCCATGACCGCACCGAATCCACCGGTGCCGCTTCCTTCGTTGTCGGTCATCAGGTTGGCGGTCCGGCAGAGGTTCTCCCCGGCCGGACCGGTGGTGACGTAGCGGACCGTGTTCCCGTGCTCCGCCTGCAAGCGTTCGGCAGTAGCATAGACTCCCCGCCCCCAGAGACCGGATCCGTCAAGTATTTCCACCCGTCCATCCCGGATGAGCAGGTAGACCGGCTTTTCCGATGCACCGCTGACGACCAGGCCGTCAAACCCGGCCCGTTTCAGGTAAGGCCCGAAATGCCCGCCGAGATTGCCGACACAGAACCCCTCCGGCAGGAGCATGGGAGACTTGCCCGCCACCACGAACCGAGAGGCGCCCTGGGCCCCGGTCGCCCCAAGGGGTCCGGTCATGAAGATCAGGTGGTTCTCCGGATCAAAGGCCCCTGTCCGGGCAGCCACCGATTCCCAGTACAAGCGGGTGACGAGGCCGCGGCCTCCCAGATAATCAGCGGCATAGGCCATGGTCTCCCGCTCGGACAGCCGATGATTTGACAGATCCACAAAGAGGATCTTCCCGCACCAGCCGTTCAGTTGCATGTTCACAGGACCTCCCCTGGTCGCCATTTCAGACTTCGTAGCAACGTCTTGACACTTATAAGTAACTATATAAAATAATTGAAATATTTTCAATGACTTCAAAATATCCAAATTTTGGAGTACGGGAAAGAGCTCTGCATTTAGGCCTTCACCGCATCTTCTCTCAGGACCTTGTCCAGACATCGGATCAGATAATCGGCATCATCCCGGTCAAAGACCAGGGGCGGCTTTATCTTCAGGACATTGTCCAGGGGACCGTCGGTGCTGAGCAGGATCCCGTGCCCCTTGAGCCGGTTGATAATATATTCCGCCTCCAGGGTGGCCGGTTCCAGGGTCTCCCTGTCCCTGACCAGCTCCACTCCCAGAAACAGCCCCAAGCCCCGCACATGGCCGATGATCGGGTGCTCCTCGGCAAGTCCCTGCAGCCCGGAGAGCAGGTGCAGCCCGGTTTTTCGGGCCTTTTCCTGAAGACCCTCCTCGGAAACGACGTCCAGAACCGCCTGACCGATGGCGCAGGAGACCGGGTTGCCGCCGAAGGTGTTGAAATACTCCATGCCGTTGGCGAAGCTCTCAGCAATGGCCGGGGTGGTCACCACCGCGGCCAGGGGATGGCCGTTGCCCATGGGCTTGCCCAGGGTGACGATGTCCGGGACCACAGACTGGGACTCAAAGGCCCAGAAATGACTGCCCGACCGGCCGAAGCCCACCTGGACTTCGTCAATGATGCAGAGCCCGCCTGCGGCCCGGACCGGTTCAAAGGCCGCCCGGAGGTAGCCTTCGGGCAGCACGACCTGCCCGCCGCAGCCGAGCATGCTCTCCACCATGAAGGCCGCCGGCTGCCTGTCCTGGTCCCTGACCGCTTG
>JAIPER010000248.1 GCA_021737115.1 Desulfohalobiaceae bacterium | reverse complement strand
GAGCCCCAGAATTATTAAAAAAATTAGGACAAAACTATAAAAAATATTGGAAAATAGGTATACTTTGGCTTAACACTATGAGGGCTTACCTTCATAAAGTATTCGATAATCGTGCTATCCTTTTGCTGGGCGGAGGCTAGTGCAAAATCTGTTCCGTTAAGTATTGATCTTTGACAGGATTCCCCCTCAGCAGGCAACCATTTCCAGGTTACCCCAGCATTCCAGCATCCCAGAATTCACATTTCATTTTCACTTCTTCACTATCTCCATCCACAAAAACCCATACTCATCTACCCTGACCCTTGCGTCTTCTCCGACGACCAGGGTCGATTCCCGTTCCTCGATTATGGCCGGGCCGGGAATCTCCATCTGCGGGGCCAGCAGGTAGCGGTCATAGACGGTAAAGGGAACAAAATCTCCGGAAAGGTCGGAATAGGCCGGTCGACGACCTTTGACCGCATCCTTCAGAAGGGACTCTTTTGCGGTGATCCGGGGCAGGCGCAGGGTTTTTTCCGGAAGACTGGTCCGGACCTTGAAATTGACGAATTCCACCGGTGCTTCGGGATAAGTCCGTCCGTACAGGTCCTGGTACTGCTCATCAAAGAGCTTCCTGATGTCTCGCCTTTGAAAGCGGGTGAAGTCCTTTGCCGGAAGGGGGACGCCGGTTTCCGAGTCCTGTCCGATGAAGCGCATGTCCAGGGAGCGTTCAAAGGACAGCTCCACAGATTTGCCTTCCGTTTTCAGGTTTTTGGCCCCCTGGCGCTCCAGATCATGAAAGATCTCCTCTGCTTCGGCGAAATCCACTTCGTTCAAGGGGGCTTTGTGGCTGCGGACCAGGTCAAAGGCCCGGGGCGCGGTGAAAAAACCCAGGGCCGAGGCCACCCCGGCATTGGGCGGGATCAGGACCTTTCTAGCCCCCAGCTTCTTGGCCAGGCCGTAGACGTGGACCGGCCCGGCCCCGCCAAAGGCGGTCACGGTGACCACTTCGGGGTTGCCTCCCTTCTCGGCGATATGGGTCTTGGCCGCTCCGGCCATGGTCTCGTTGATCAGGTCGTGGATGCCCCAGACGGCCTGCTGGAAGCTGATCTGCAGAGGGCGGGCGATGGTCTCCTCTATCTTCTGCCTGGCCGCCTCCTTGTCCAATTGCATCTCTCCGCCCAGGAAGTAGTCTTCATCCAGGTAGCCGAGCAGGAGATCGGCATCGGTGACGCAGGGTTCGGCCCCGCCCTGGCCGTAACAGACCGGTCCGGGATCGGCCCCGGAACTCTCTGGTCCGACCTGCAGAGTGCCCATCTTGCTGATCTTGGCCGTGCTCCCTCCCCCGGCCCCGATTTCCATCAGATCCACTACCGGGACCTGGATGGTCAGGCCGCTGCCCTTCATGAAGCGCTGCACCCGGCCGACTTCGAACTGGGGCACCACACCGGCGGTTCCCTGCTGGATCAGACAGGACTTGGCGGTTGTCCCGCCCATGTCGAAGCAGAACATCTCCGGGATGGAAAACAGCCGGCTGTAGAACTGACCGGAGATGACCGCGGCCGTGGGGCCGGATTCGATGATCCGCACCGGAAATTCGGTTGCGGTCTCCACCGAGGTGATGGAGCCGCTGGAGAGCATGATGAACAGGTCCCCCTGAAAGCCGATGGCCTGCAGACTCTGCTTTAGGCCGGCCAGGTACCTGCCGGTCAAGGGTTGGACATAGGCATTGGTCACCGTGGTGCTGGTCCGTTCGTATTCCCTGATCTGGGGCAGGACCTCAAAAGAGATGGAGACAAAGAGATCCGGGGCCTCTTCCAGGATAATTTTCTTTATCTCCTGTTCATGCTCCGGGTTCTCAAAGGAATTTATGAGACAGACCGCAATGGAATCCACCCCCTGGCCGATCAATTCCCGGACCACCTCCCTGGCCCGGTCCCTGTCCAGGGGCTTCAAGACGGTGCCGTTGCTCCTGACCCGTTCATCGACCTCGAATCTCAGGTTCCTGGGGATCAGGGGCCTGGGGAATTCGGCAAAGATGTCGTAGGGGGCGTAACGGATTTCGCGGCCCAGTTCCAGGACGTCGCGGAAGCCTTTGCTGGTGATCAGCCCGGTCCTGGCACCTTTGCGCTCGATGATGGCGTTGATGACCAGGGTCGTGCCGTGGATGATTTCCGTAAGACGCTTTACGAACTCCGGAGACCGGGTCTCCAGATCCCGGATCCCGGTTTTGACCGCGTCGGATGGATCCTTGGGCGTGGTCAGGCATTTATTGGTCAGGATCTCGCCTGTCTGCTCATTGAGCAGAACAAAGTCGGTGAAGGTGCCCCCGATGTCGCACCCCAGCCTGTAGGACTGTTTTGTCATTCAAGACCCCGCTTTTCTGATGAGTACTCTTTTAGTTCCTTCAGCCCTGCCAGGATCTTCTCCGGCGTGATGGGCAGGTCCTTGAGGCGCACCCCCACCGCGTCATAGATGGCGTTGGCCAGGGCTGCGGCCACCGGGACCAGTCCCGGCTCTCCGACGCCTTTGGCCCCGAAGGGGCCGGCCTGGTCGTTTGTTTCGATGCATTCCAGTTCAATGGGGAAGTCCAGATCCGCGGCAGAGGGGATCTTGTAATCCAGAAAATTGGGATTCGTGATCCGTCCCTGGTCCGACTTGACCTCCTCGGTCATGGCAAAGCCCAGTCCCTGGGCGATCCCGCCGTAAAACTGGCCCTCCAGGGCCGGACGGTTGAGGACCCGGCCCACGTCGTGGGCCGCGACATAGTCGAGTATCCTGACCTGTCCGGTGTCCCGGTCCACCTCCACTTCAAGGCCGTGGGCCCCGAAGATATAGGCGGTGGAGATATTGCCCCGGCCGCTCTTTAAGTCCGACATCTCGTTTTCCGGGTCGTAAAAGGCCTCGCTGACGACCATGCTCCCCTGTTCCTTGAAGTGGGCCTGGCGCAGGATCTCGTCCAGCCGGACCCGGAGCAGTGGATCGTCCGGAGATTCCTTTAAAAAGATGGTGTTGGCCCGGAGTTCGAATTCAGAAGGATCATATCCGGGCCGGCAATGCGGTTCCTGAAAGTCCTTGCCGGCGGCTTTCAATTTTTTCAGATTGGAGGTCACCCTGGACGCGAAATGAGTCGCCGCCAGCCGGAAGATCTTCTCCCTGGCCTGGTCCGCGGCCAGGATCACGGCGTTGCCGGCGGTGAATATTCCGCGGCTGGCATGAGTGCCCACATCCCAGGGGCAGGTGGAGGTGTCTCCGAAGACGATGTTGACTTTTTCCGGGGTAACCCCCAGGGCCTCGGCCGTGACCAGCTGCAGGGCGCCCACCAGGCCCTGCCCCATCTCGATGCCGCCTGTCAGGACCTGGACCCCGCCGAAGTCGTCGATTTTGAGGATGACCCCGGTGGCATCGGAGCGATAGACCCTGGCCCCTCCCCCGGTGTGGAACAGGGAGGCCATCCCCACCCCCCGGGAGCGGTTTCGACCCTGCCCCCGTTTCCGCCGCCAGTCGAGGGCGCTCTCCACTTTTTCCAGGCACTCCCCGAAGCCGCAGGAGGTGATTTTCAGCCCCATGGGGGTGGTTTCCCCGGGGTGGTTCCTGTTGATCATTCTAAGTTCGGCCGGGTCCATGGAGGCCTTTTCCGCCAGTTGGTCCAGGTTGCTCTCCAGGGCCCAGGTGGCCTGGGGATTTCCATAGCCCCGCATGGCCTGGGCATAGGTGTTGTTGGTGTAGACGATCCTGGTCTGATACCAGATATTGGGAACCCGGTACAAAGAGCTGATGGGCAGCATCATCACGCTGGGAGTGGTCGCGCCCCAGGAGGTGTAGGCCCCGTTGTCCAGGGTCATCTCGATTTTGCGGAAGGTGAGCCTGCCATCCCGGTCGCAGCCCTGGGATATAGTGGTCTGGGTGGGCTGTCTGGGCGAGAGGCAGGCGAATTCCTCCTCCCGGGTCATGACGATCCTGACCGGCCTGGAAGCGGCATGGGCCAGGAGGATGGCGATGAACTCGTAGGCGTGGGTGTCCAGACCCGAGCCGAAGCTGCCTCCGAGCTCGGGCACCAGGACCCGGACATTTTTGTCCTTGAGCCCCATCTTCTCCAGGGCCTGTCTGAATTCCTTCTGGGCCAGGTAGGGGATCTGGGTCTTGGCGTGAATGGTCAGGTTGTTCCTTAAATCGAACACGGCCAGGCAGCCGGTTGTCCCTAAAGAGGCATGGGCCTGGGGTTTGGTGCTGAATCGGTCCTCCACCCAGTGCGCTGATTCGTCTCTGGCCCTTTGCACGTCTCCATGGGCAAACGTCCAGGGCAGGGGGAGGAGGTTGTCGGTTCTGGGCCTTCCTTTGGGATCGGTCTCGTGGATCAGGGGCGCCCCCGGAGCCAGGGCCTCTTCCGTGGAAAAGACCGGTACCAGGTCTTCGTACTCCACCCGGATCAGTTCCACGGCCTGGGCTGCGATCTCCGGATCAGTGGCCGCGACTGCTGCGACTTCGTCCCGGTACTGCCTGACTTTGTCCCTTTTCAGAACGACATTGTCCTGCAGAAAGCCGATCCTGATCTCCGGCGTGTTCTCTGCGGTGATGACCGCCTTGACCCCGGGCAGCTTTTCGGCCCGGCTGGTATCGATATGCAGGATGCGGGCGTGGGGGCGGCTGCTGAACTTGATCTTTCCGTAGAGCATGCCTGGCAGTTTCAGGTCATGGATGTACCGGCTTCTCCCGGAGACTTTGTCGTATACATCCGGCCTGGGGAGGCTGGAGCCAATCCAATGGTTAGTCATGATCTTCCCTCTGATTTCTCTTTTCTGCAGCCGCCTTCTGAACCGCACCGACGATCTGGACATAGCCGGTGCAGCGGCAGAGGTTCCCCGCGAGGCCCTGTCTGATGCTCTCCTCGTCAGGATCGGGATTTTCGTCCAAAAGGGCCTTGGCCGAAAGGATCATCCCGGGAGAGCAGAATCCGCATTGGACCGCCCCGTTTTCGGCAAAGCTCTTCTGTAAGGGGTGAGGTTCGTTGCCCGGGCCAAGGAGGCCTTCGATGGTCAGGACCTCCTTCCCCTGGACTTCGAAGGCGGGGTAGAGGCAGGAATTGACATTTTGTCCATTGACGAGAACGGTGCAGGCCCCGCATTCGCCGTGGCCGCAGCCCTCCTTGGTGCCGGTCAGAAAGAGCTGATCCCGGAGAACCTCCAGGAGCATGGAGTGCGAGGAGACTTCCAGGCTGACTGGGTCGTTGTTCAGGGTGAAGGTGATGGTTCTGTTCATAGATTGCCCTATATACTGATCCAATTTTGGTTTTTACAACAAAGACTGGTGACCCAAAGGCTCCAGGCCCAAATTTCACAAAAAGCTAAGTTGGATCAGTATATGAATATTAAGATGTGAAATTTGTCTGTATATTGTCCTTTATTTGAACCCTATGCAGTATGCTCTAACGCTCTGGCAAGGGATTCTTCGCTCGCCCAGTTGCCGGTGCTCTTTGGTGACGACCAGGGCTGGATCATACCGGTTTTTAGGCGCTTAGCAGAATTTTCAAAACAACATGTTAGTCTTTACAAATTTACGTGTGATTCAGTGCAAGCTGCCCCGAAGGGGCCTCTTTTTCCGCGCAGGGTCGCGGAAAAAGCTTAGTGACTTATCCCTGAATCTCTGCAATAAAAAACAAGAAAGTGTGTTGCCACGAAGGAGCTGAAGCCCTAAATCAGAGGGCTATTTTCTTTTTCTTAACCATGAACCGTGAACCGTGAACCGTGAACCTGGAACCTTTGGGTTGCGGGCGAAGCCCGCTTTAGGCCATTTACCCCATAGC
>JAIPER010000247.1 GCA_021737115.1 Desulfohalobiaceae bacterium | reverse complement strand
GCCTGTGCATGCCCATGACAGCATTCATGGGGGTCCTGATCTCGTGGCTCATCTTGGCCAGGAAATCGGATTTGGCCCTGTTGGCCGCTTCGGCCTGCTCTTTAGCCCGCTGCAAAAGTTTCTCCGCTTCTTTGCTTGCGGTGATGTCCTGGAAAATGGTGGCGAATTGATTGTCCAGAACCTTGTAGGCATTGATGTGATAATGCCGCCCCAGCGGCTCGAAGTACTGCTCAAAGCTGGTGGCTTCCCCGGTCAGGACGACATTGCCGTAGATCTCGATAAGCGGCGAATCCACGATCCCGGGCAGGACCTGGCTTACCCGGCGGCCCATGATATCTTCAGACCGGAGCCCGGTATGGGTTTCAAAGGCTGAGTTTACATCGAGAAAAACATAGTCGACAGGCTCATTTTCGGCATCCAGAACGATCTCATGCAGGGCCACCGCATTGACCGCGTTCTCGAAGAGCAGGCGATGACGCCTTTCACTTTCCTCCAGGGCCTGCTGGATGTGGTAAGATTCGGTCACATCCCGGAAGACCAGGACGATGCCCGTGATATTGCCTTGAAAATCCTTAATCGGAGCGCAGGAGTCGGCTATCTGATACTCTGTGCCGTCTTTGGCGATGAGCACGGTGTCGTTGGCCAGGCCCTGAGTCTCTCCGGAGGCAACGACCTTCTCCACCGGATTTTCGCATTTCTCCCTGGAGTGGGCATTGACGATATGAAAGACGTCCGCCATGGGTTTATCCCGGGCTTCTTCGATTTCCCAGCCGGTGAGGCTTTGGGCCAGGGGGTTCATGCGGGCGATGCGGCCCCGGGTGTCGGTGACGATGACGCCGTCACCGATGGAATTGAACACGAGGCGCAGCCTTTCTTCGCTGTCTTGACAGGCCTCTTTTTCTTTGAGCAGCTCTTGAAAGAGCACAGCGTAGGGTCTGATCAGTCCGGAGCGGATCAGCCCGCAGTATATAAAGAAAAAGGAGATGATCTTCAGGTAGTGTCCGGCCAGGTTCAAAATACCGTACACATCCGTATACAAGGTGAAGCTCAGCTCGGCAGCAATGGTCGCAGCCATGGCCGCGAGCATGAAACGGTAGACTGCCGGGTCAAGTTGGTGACGTCTTTGGTGCAGGAGGATGGCGGCTATCAGAATGATCAGGCAGATGGCATACTCACTGCCGATTTTAAACGGCGTGAGACCAGCTTCCTGGCTGAAGCAGACCGGAAAGGTTTCCCAGGCAAAGATAGAAGCCAGAATCAGGGCTGTGGCAACGATTAAGATCCCCAGAGGCAGGCGGGGCCTGAAGCGCTTGCTCAAGAGAAGAGGAAAGAGCAGCAGGACCGCCGCTTCAAATCCTCTTCCGGCTATCCAGAGCTGTGTGGCCAGGTTCGAAGGTTCTCCCGCCCCCAGAAAAATGCCCATGCCCTTGTAGCCCAGGGTGTGCAGGAGATCGAAGAATCCGATGAACAGATACCCCAGGCCCAGGAAAAACAGGCCGTCGTTTTGCATGTATTGCCGTACGTTCCAGACCAGCAAGAAAACGCTCCAGGCCACGGCAATGGAGAACAGTTCGGCAATGCCGTGAAACAGGAGGTAGTTGGAGCGGCTGACGGCAAAGAGGCCAAGCAAAAGGAGGATGCCCAGGGCCGCATAACCCGGACTCCATACCCTTTTGGGAGCCGTTTGATCGTGATGGGTTTCCATGTTCGAAAATCACTCTGTATGAAGCGGGCTTCGCCCGCAACCCAAGGTTCCAGGTTCACGGTAAAGAACAAGAAAAAGCCTGTGAGGCAAGACATCTTCTTGTTTTTCATGGCACAGAATTACGTGTAAGGCGCCTAAACGGGTTGTTCTCGTTATCGTCGAGGCGGAATCGTAGCACCGATCCCCGAAATTTTCAATTATACGGCCAAGCCCGTCATTCCGGCGGAGGCCGGAATCGTGCCCCTTCTCCTGGAATCAGGTAGTCCACCGCGGATATTTTGATAATGAAAAAAATCTTTTCCTATCTTACGCTGAACAAAGTAGTAGCGGAAGGGCACCTACTTGATTTAAGGCGGATTCAAGAGTCCTGAGAGGCTCATATGATAAAAAATCCCCGATAAATCACCTTGTCCTCATTCACGGAATGTGCTGTAGTATATCATAACGCTTAAACGGAAATGAAGTCCTGTTTGCAGGAATCATCCGAAAGTATCAGTCAAAGCATCTAATGATCGAAAAGGAGGGTAAAATGAGTGTTGGAGAACTGTTTCAAACTGCCGACTGGAAGACGGAAAAACATGTCCCGGTTATCGAATGCGAGGACAGGGTGCCAAGCGGTGAACTCTTTGACCTCAAGGTTTCTCTGGGCAAGGAGGTCGCCCATCCGAACACAACCGCCCATCATATCCGCTGGATCCGGGTCTATTTCAAGCCTCAAAACTCCAAGTTTGCCTACGAGGTCGGGAGCTTCGAATTCACGTCCCATGGAGCTTCGACAGAGGGAGCGGACACAGGTCCGGTCTACACCAACCACAACGTCACCTGCTCCCTGAAGGTCTCGCAGCCGGGTGTGATCGTGGCTACAGCCTATTGCAACATCCATGGATTGTGGGAGAACTCCAAGGAGATTGCTGTGGGCTGATCCGAAATGTCAGTGAAAAAGAGGAACGAATCGGGACAAGGATCCCTGAGCAGGAAGAGCGCAGGAATCCTTCTCCATCGTTTAAGAGGCAGGACTGCGGAAGTGTTCCTCGTTCATCCGGGCGGCCCATTCTGGGCGAAAAAGGACAGGGCCGCCTGGTCCATTCCCAAAGGCGGGATAGAAGATCATGAAGATCCGCTTCAGGCTGCCCGGAGAGAATTCGAGGAAGAAACCGGACTCAGGCTTGACGACGGCTTCCTGGACCTCGGACAGCTGCGGCAGCCAGGTGGAAAAATCGTGCAGGCCTTTGCAAAGCAGGGTGAGTGCGATCCGGAACGAGTCACCAGCAATACCTTCGAAATGGAATGGCCCCCCGGGTCGGGAACCTACCAAAGCTTTCCCGAGGTGGATCGGGCCGCCTGGTTTCCGGTCCAGGAGGCCAGGGAAAAACTGCACAAGGGTCAGGTCGGATTCATCGACCGGTTGATCGAGCGGCTGGGGATAGAGCATGCTTCCAGAGAAACATGAGTGACAACCAGGCACTCATTCGGATGTATCCCACAGAAAAGACACGGAGTCAGATTTGCCTCTGGCAAATCTGACATACAAGTTCGCATTGCACAAGTGAAGACAGGAGTGATCAGATCTTACACATATTGGAGTCTGAAATTAATTTAAGATATATACTTCCGGCCGTCATGCATAGCGATACCGGTCGGATAAATAGCATTGGGCACGAACTTTCATGCCTACATGTCAATGCATGACGGCCGGAAGTATAAAAGGATGGAGACCATGAACGAATCTGCATTAAAGCCCTATCAGTTGTATCAAAAGGCAGAGATCGACGACCTGCCCTTTACCACCACTGACGATTTCAAGGATGTTCCTCAGAGCGCAAGTGTCATCGGTCAGCCAAGGGCCGAACAGGCCCTTCATTTCGGAGTCGGCATCGACCGGGACGGCTACAATATTTTTGCTCTGGGCGATCAGGGGACCGGAAAGTACACCTTTATTTCGGATTTCCTGAAAACCCGCGCCAAACAGGAGAAGGAACCCGAGGACATCTGTTACGTTTCCAATTTTGATCAGCAACATATGCCGCGTCTCTTGACCCTCAAGGCGGGACAGGGAAAAACCCTGGCCGATGACATGAAAGGGCTGATCGAAGATGTGCGCAACGCCATGCGGGCGGCCCTGGAGAACGAGGAGTACCAGAACCGGGCCCAGTCTTTTGCCCAGGAGTTGGAGGAGAAGCAGCGCAAGGCCTTTGAAGAGCTCAGGAGAAAAGCCAGGGAACGAGGCCTGGTGGCGGTCCCCACTCCCAGCGGGCTGGCCTTTACCCCGAAAAAGGAAGACTCGGATCAGGGTCTTTCTTCCGAAGAATACGAGAATCTGTCCGAGGAGGAAAAAGAACGTATCGAGAAAAACGCGCAGGAGATGCAGAAAGAGGCCCAGCGCGTGGCTCAGAATATTCCGCAATGGCAGCGTGAGGTTCGGGAAAAGCAAAAGGCCTTTCAGCGCGAGGTGACCGAATACACCATTGATCCTCTGGTCAACGAGATGAAGGAAAAATACGCCGATTACAAGGCGGTCCAGGATTACCTTCAGAAAGTGCGTGACGATTTGATCGAAAACGTGCGCAATCTTTTTCCTGAGCAGCAGCAGCAAATGCAGCAGATGCAGCAGATGCAGCAGCAGGGCGCTTCGGGACAGGGCGGTATGGGCATGGGTCAGGGTTCGGAAAATCCGGCCGAAAGACGCTATCACGTCAATGTCCTGGTGGATCACAGCGAGAGCGAGGGGGCCCCGGTGGTCTATGAAGAAAACCCGACTTACCAGAATCTGTTCGGCCGGGTGGAGCACCTGGCCCAGATGGGGGCCCTGGTCACCGATTTCAAGATGATCCGCCCGGGAGCCATGCATCGGGCCAACGGGGGCTATCTCATCCTGGACGCCCTCAAAGTGGTGCGGGAACCTTTTGCCTGGGAAGGCCTCAAACGCACCCTGCGTTCGGGGGAGCTGAAGATCGAGTCCATCGGCCAGATGTACAGCCTGATCAGCACCGTTTCCCTCGAGCCCGAGGCCCTGCCCATCAGGGTCAAGGTGGTCTTGACCGGCATTCCGCTTCTCTACTATCTGCTGCGGCACTATGATCCCGACTTCGGGGAGCTGTTCAAGGTCTCCGCGGATTTTGCCCAGCAGATGGATCGCGGCAAGGAGAATCAACATGAGTTCGTGCGCTTGATGGCCGGGGTGGCCCGCCGGGAAGAGCTGCTCCCGTTCAAGCGTGACGCAGTCGGACGGGTGATCGAGCGGGGCAGTCGCCTGATCGGGGACGCCCGCAAGATGTCGATTCACATGGAAAGCATGACCAACCTCCTGCGAGAAGCGGATTACTGGGCCAGGCAGAACGGCCGCTCGGCCGTGGAATCCGAGCATGTGCAAAAAGCCGTGGATTCCTGGATCTACCGATCCGACCGGCTGCGGGAGCGGATGCAGGAACAGATCGAGCGAGACATTGTGCTGATCGATACCGACGGTTCCAGGGTGGGCCAGGTGAACGGCCTGTCCGTGCTCTCCCTGGGGGATTTCATGTTCGGCCGTCCCAGCCGGATTACAGCCCGCATTCGCCTGGGCAAGGGCGAAGTGGTGGACATCGAGCGGGAAGTGGCCATGGGCGGGCCGATCCATTCCAAAGGCGTCCTGATCCTCTCCGGTTTTCTCGGAGGGCGCTACGCTCTGGACGCTCCGCTGTCTCTCTCGGCCAGTCTGGTCTTTGAGCAGTCCTACGGCGGCATTGAAGGCGACAGCGCCTCCTCGGCCGAGTTGTACGCCCTTTTGTCCGCCATCGCCGATGTCCCCATCCGGCAGTCCCTGGGCATAACCGGTTCGGTCAACCAGCACGGCCGGATTCAGCCTATCGGCGGGGTCAACGAGAAAATCGAAGGCTTTTTCGACACCTGCAAGGCCAAAGGGCTGAGCAAGGACCAGGGAGTGCTCATCCCGGCGGCCAATACCCAGCATCTCATGCTGCGCCAGGATGTCATCGACGCAGTCGAGGCCGGAAATTTTTTCATTCATGCGGTGGAAACCATCGACCAGGGCCTTGAAATCCTGAGCGGTCTGACGGCTGGAGAACCGGATGAGTCCGGGGTCTATCCCG